>NZ_JBEYZF010000009.1:0-274215 GCF_040645915.1 Nonomuraea sp. NPDC046570
CCGCTCCGAAGCCATGATCCACATCGCGATGATCGACCTCATGACCCGCCGCCTCACCCGAGAATCCACCCCAACGTGGCGAAACACCTGAAATCCGAGCTAGACAGAACTTGCAGGATCAAACACCCACTGAGGAATATGCACGCGCGAGGGCTCGCGGACGTCCCCTAAGCTGGGAGCTCATCACTTCCCTCGCCGACCTCCAGCCGGAAAGAGATTCAACCAATGGCACGCCGGACCGACGTCATGGACACCATCGTCAGCCTCGCCAAGCGTCGCGGGCTCGTTTACCCGTCGAGCGAGATCTACGGAGGCCTGCGGGCGTCGTGGGACTACGGTCCGCTGGGTGTCGAGCTGAAGAACAACGTCAAGCGGCAGTGGTGGCTGTCGATGATCCAGGCCCGTGAGGACGTCGTGGGCCTCGACTCCAGCGTCATCCTGGCCACCGAGGTGTGGAAGGCCAGCGGCCACGTCGAGACCTTCAGCGACCCGCTGACCGAGTGCCAGTCGTGCCACAAGCGCTACCGCGCCGACCACCTCGAAGAGGCCTACGAGGAGAAGCACGGCAGGGCCCCGGAGCACGGGCTGGCCGACATCACCTGCCCCAACTGCGGCAACAAGGGCTCCTTCACCGCGCCCAAGCAGTTCAGCGGCCTGCTGAAGACCTACCTGGGTGCCGTCGAGGACGAGTCCGGCCTGGCCTACCTGCGGCCCGAGACCGCGCAGGGCATCTTCATCAACTACCTCAACGTGCAGCAGTCGGCGCGCAAGAAGGTGCCGTTCGGCATCGGCCAGATCGGCAAGTCCTTCCGCAACGAGATCACGCCGGGCAACTTCATCTTCCGTACCCGCGAGTTCGAGCAGATGGAGATGGAGTTCTTCGTCAAGCCGGGCACCGACGAGGAATGGCACCAGTACTGGATCGACGAGCGCTTCCGCTGGTACTCCGACCTGGGCATCAACCCGGACAACCTCCGGCTGTACGAGCACCCGAAGGACAAGCTGTCGCACTACTCCAAGCGCACCGTCGACGTGGAGTACCGCTTCAACTTCACCGGCAGCGAGTGGGGTGAGCTGGAGGGCATCGCCAACCGCACCGACTTCGACCTCACCGCGCACAGCAAGGCCTCGGGCGTCGACCTGAGCTTCTTCGAGCAGGACACCGGCGAGCGTTATACGCCGTTCGTCATCGAGCCGGCCGCGGGCGTCGACCGCGCCACGCTGACGTTCATGCTCGACGCCTACACCGAGGACGAGGCGCCCAACGCCAAGGGCGTCATGGAGAAGCGCACGGTCATGCGCCTCGACCACCGGCTCGCCCCGGTCAAGGCCGCGGTGCTGCCGCTGTCGCGCAACGCCGACCTGTCGCCCAAGGCCCGCGACCTCGCCGCCCAGCTCCGCAAGCGCTGGAACGTCGAGTTCGACGACGCGGGCGCCATCGGCCGCCGCTACCGCCGCCAGGACGAGATCGGCACGCCGTTCTGCATCACGGTCGACTTCGACACCCTTGAGGACCACGCGGTGACCATCCGCGAGCGCGACTCGATGGCCCAGAAGCGCATCGCCCTGGACCAGGTCGACTCCTACCTGCGCCAGCACCTGAACGACTGACACCTCTTCGGTACGGCTCCCGCCCGCTGGGCGGGAGCCGTACCCGTGTGCGGGGTCAGAGCGTGTCGCGGGCCTGGGCGCCCGCGCCGACGAGCTTGCCGTCGGCTCGCAGCGAGACCATGTAGCAGATCACCTCGTCCTCGCCCGACCAGCTCTCCCGCTCCGCCAGGTCGAGGGCGATGGCCCACAGCCACGGGTCGTCGCCCGGGAGCAGTTCCGCGCAGCGCTTCTCGGCCGTGTTCTGGGCCACGCGGTACTCCTCGGCCCGGATCTCGGCCCGGCCGAGGAACTCCGCGTCGTGCGGCATGTCGCAGGGCACCAGCGACAGGTAGTAGTCCTCGCCGAAGATCCCGTCGACGCAGTCGCCCACCGTCGCCTCGTCGTAGACGACCTGGCCCTCGGGTGTCGCCGCGAACTCCAGCAGCCGCGCGCCGCCGTACACCGTGCCGGTGGCCAGCAAGGGGAGCATGAGGGAGGCGACCAGCCCGGCGACCGCCATCGACTTGCCCCGCGTGCCGGTCCTGCGGATGCGCACCAGCGCGGCGGCGGCGAACGGCACGGCCACGGGAGCGCAGGCCAGCAGGCCGAGCACCAGGGCGGTGACCGCGAACGGCTCCGTGCGCGGCGGGTCCCAAGAGAGAGCGGGCGGTGGCGGTGGGTAGTAAGGTGGCGGGCTCTCCGGGGGCACAAAACTCACATAATTGATCATCGCAGGTCAAGAGCATGGGTAGGGGGTACTCATGCGGAACGTCGCCCCGTCTTCTTAGCTGGATCGGAGACGAGGAGGCGACATTGAACCGTTCACTGAGTGTCGTGGCCGCGCTGGCCGTGGCCGTCGCGGGTCTGGCCGTACCGGCGTCGGCGTCGGCGGTGGCCCCCTGCCGGTTCGGCATCCGCGACGACCAGATCCGGATCCGCTACGACTACCTGGGCGGGCGTCCGGTGCTGGGGTGCCCGGTCGAGGAGTCGCAGGAGACCTTCGAGCCGCCGGGCCGCCGCCAGACGTTCGACTACGGGCAGATCGCCTTCTCCTATGTGGGCGGGAAGATCATGGTGTTGTCGGTCAGCTACCTCAGGCTGAACCGCAAGATCAAATTCCTGTTCGGGCGGGCCTTCCAGGGGGGCAGGTTCGTGATGCGCGTCTGGGCGAACGGGGTGCCCCGCATTCCCAGCGTCCGCCAGATGTCGCCGTCGAAGCCGCTGGGCGTGCTCGAGATCGACGGGGTCTCCGGCAAGCGCTACCGCTTCGACGTCAGGGCCGACGTGTGCGGCGCCCAGGGGCCCGAGGTCTGCAAGCCGGGGACCCTGCGCGAGCCGTACGCGTGGGCGGAGTGGACGTACCGAATCAAGATCGACGACCACTAGGGCCGAGCCACGCCGGCACGCGCCGCCGCCTACTTTGGTAGGTCCTCCGCTCTCCGGAGGGCGGATGCCCGTGCACCGGGCGCGCTGCCAGGGTGAAGGCATGTTCCAGATCGTTGGTGTCATCGTGATCATCCAGGGGCTGATGGGCTTCGCCGGGAAGGTCTTCTTCGACAAGGAGTGGGGCCTGCTGCACCGGTGGTTCGACCTGTCGCCCATCGCCTACCTGGGCATCGCCGTGGTCGGCCTGGTGCTGGTGGTGGTGGGTGAGGCCCGGAAGGACTAGCCGCTCAGCGTCGCGCCCGGCAGACGGCCAGCGTGGCGGCGTAGGCCAGCGGGGGCAGCACGAACACCGCCACGCGCAGGCCGTACAGGATCGCGGTGAAGGTGTCCGGCGCGACGGTGAGCAGCGGTGTGTACGGCGCGTCGGCGGGGCCGGGGTCGGCGGAGAACCAGGTGGCGGCCCAGATCACGGTGAAGAAGGTGATCACCGCGACGCCGAGGGCGGTGCGGCGGGGGGCCTCGGCCGGCCGGTCGAGCAGGTGGTGGGAGCGCCGGTCGCCGGTCAGGCGGCGCTCGGCGAACGGGTAGCCGAGCAGCACCGCGAAGAAGCCGCCCAGCACCAGCGCGGGGACCAGCAGCCCGGCCTGGACGCTCACGTCGCCGACGTTGATCTGCCAGGCGGGCAGCAGGCGCAGCGCGCCGTCGAGCACGCCGGAGAACCAGAACGGCTGCGCCGAGGGGGCGGGGGCGCCCGGGGCGTACGGCCCGGGCAGCCAGACGGGGTTCACGGTGACCAGCGTCGCCAGCGCGGCGAGGGCGGCGAAGGTGAACATCATGGTCGCGCCGTTCTTGACCGCGAAGTACGGGAAGAACGGCCCGCCGCTCACCTTCGACTCCGTGGCGGGACCGCGGCCCCTGAACTCGGTGTGCTTCTGCCGCCAGGTGAGGATCAGCGCGTGCAGCGGCACGACGGCGGCCAGCAGGCCGGGCACCAGCAGCACGTGCGTCACGAAGATCCGCGGGATCGCCTGGCCGGGGAAGCCGCCGCCGAACAGCAGCGCCGACAGGTACGTCCCGGCCAGCGGAATCGCCAGCAGCAGGCTGTCGGCCTGGCGTAACCCGGTGCCGCCGAGCCGGTCGAGCGGCAGCGCGAGCCCGAGGAACGACTCGAACAGGGCCAGCGCGAACAGCAGCACGCCCAGCATCCAGGTCAGCTCCCGCGGCCTGCGGAAGGCGCCGGTGAAGAAGACGCGCAGCATGTGGGCGACGATCGCCAGCACGAACACGGTCGCCGACCAGTGGTGCAGCTGGCGGACGAGCAGCCCGCCGCGTACCTCCAGGCTGATCGCGACCACGGAGGCGTAAGCCTCCTCCAGGGTCGGCTTGTAGAAGAACGTCAGGAACGTGCCGGTGAGCAGCAGCATCACGAACGCGTAGAGGGCCAGCTCGCCCAGCAGGAACGACCAGTGGCTCGGGAAGAGCTTGCGCAGGTTGGGGCCGAGCCAGCGGCCCAGGCCGAGCCGGTCGTCCAGGTACCCGGCGGCGCCCGCCGCGGCCTTCGCCGAGCCTGCCGTGAGGCGCTCTCGACGCGTGGGTCTGGTGGGTGCCGGCGTGGCCATGGCGCCTCCCGCGGGGGTTGCTCCGATTGTGCACGGGTTACCCCAGATACTCAAGAATTGGTTTACACCAATTGGTATAAACCAATTTCTAGACCTATGGAATATTAATTGGATTAGACCGCCGCATGGTTGTTGACCTGGACAAACGGTGAGTTGGGCGGTGGGTGCCGGTTCGTCGTCTTTCGCGTAGGTAGAGTCCGTTTCAGAGGCGTTCATTTGAAGTCGCAGAAGGAGCTGTGGTGGCCAAGTACGTTTACGACTTCACCGAAGGCAACAAGGATCTCAAGGACCTGCTCGGCGGCAAGGGCGCGAACCTGGCTGAGATGACCAACCTGGGCCTTCCGGTGCCCCCCGGATTCACCATCACCTCCGAGGCGTGCCGCCACTACCTGGCGGAGGGCGCGGTGCCGCAGGGACTCGACGAGGAGATCTCCGGCTACCTGGCGGCCCTGGAGACCACCATGGGCAAGAAGCTCGGCCAGGCCGACGACCCGCTGCTGGTCAGCGTCCGCTCCGGCGCCAAGTTCTCCATGCCCGGCATGATGGAGACGGTGCTCAACATCGGGCTCAACGACGAGTCCGTGCACGGCCTGGCCAAGCAGGCCGGCGGCAACGAGCGCTTCGCCTGGGACTCCTACCGCAGGCTCATCCAGATGTTCGGCAAGACCGTGCTCGGCATCGACGGCGAGCACTTCGAGAACGCCCTCGAGACGCTCAAGGGCACCCGCGACGACACCGACCTCGACGCCGCCGAGCTGCGGGGCCTGGTGGAGACGTTCAAGGGCATCGTGCGCGCCGAGACGGGCGCCGACTTCCCCGCCGCGCCGCGCGACCAGATGCGCCTGGCCATCAAGGCCGTCTTCGACTCGTGGAACGCCCCGCGCGCCGTCCTCTACCGCCGCCAGGAGCGCACCCCCGCCGACCTCGGCACCGCCGTGAACATCTGCTCCATGGTGTTCGGCAACTGCGGCGACGACTCCGGCACCGGCGTCGCCTTCACCCGTGACCCCGGCTCCGGCCATCAGGGCGTCTACGGCGACTACCTGCAGAACGCCCAGGGCGAGGACGTCGTGGCGGGCATCCGCAACACGATCCCGCTGCAGGACCTCGAACGGCTCGACAAGAACGCCTACGACGAGCTCATGGCCACCATGGAGAAGCTCGAGAACCACTACCGCGACCTGTGCGACATCGAGTTCACCATCGAGCGCGGCAAGCTGTGGATGCTGCAGACCCGGGTCGGCAAGCGCACCGCCGGGGCCGCCTTCCGGATCGCCGTGCAACTCGTGGACCAGGGCCTCATCACGATGGACGAGGCCGTCACCCGGGTCACCGGCGACCAGCTCGGCCAGCTCATGTTCCCCCGCTTCGACGCGGGCGCCGAGCGCCGCCTGATCACCAAGGGCATGAACGCCTCGCCCGGCGCGGCCGTCGGCAAGGCGGTGTTCTCCTCCGAGCGGGCCGTCGAGCTGGCCGAGGCGGGCGAGCGGGTCATCCTGGTCCGCCGCGAGACCAACCCCGACGACCTGTCCGGCATGATCGCGGCGCAGGGCGTGCTGACCTCGCGCGGCGGCAAGACCTCGCACGCCGCCGTCGTCGCCCGGGGCATGGGCAAGACCTGCGTGTGCGGCGCGGAGGAGCTGGAGGTGTCCGTCGCGGCCCGGCGTTTCAGCGCCCCCGGCGGCGTCGAGGTGGCCGAGGGCGACGTCATCTCCATCGACGGCACCACGGGCGAGGTGTTCCTCGGCGAGGTACCGGTGGTCGACTCGGCCGTGGTGGAGTACTTCGAGGGGCGGGATCTGGACGACGAGCTGGTCACGGCGGTGGACCGGATCATGCGGCACGCCGACTCGGTGCGCCGGCTCAGGGTCCGCGCCAACGCCGACACCCCCGAGGACGCCGCGCGGGCGGTGCGGTTCGGCGGGGAGGGGATCGGGCTGTGCCGTACGGAGCACATGTTCCTCGGTGAGCGCCGGCAGCTCGTCGAGGACCTGGTGCTCGCCTCGGACGAGACGGAACGCCAGGCCGCCCTGGACGCCCTCGAACCCCACCAAAAAGACGACTTCATCGGGATTTTTCAGGCTATGGATGGGCGGCCGGTGACGGTCCGGCTCATCGACCCGCCCCTGCACGAGTTCCTGCCCGACCTCGTGGAGCTGTCGGTCAAGGTGGCCACCGGCGAGGCGAGCGCCAAGGACCGCAGGCTGCTGGAGGCGGTCAAGCGCCTGCACGAGCAGAACCCCATGCTCGGCCTGCGCGGCGTACGGCTCGGCCTGGTCATCCCCGGCCTGTTCGCCATGCAGGTCCGGGCGATCGCCGAGGCGGCCAAGGAGGTGCCGGGGGCCAGGCCGGAGATCATGATTCCGCTGGTCGCCGCCGTACAGGAGCTGGAGGCCGTCCGTGAGGAGGCGGCCAGGATCCTCGCCGAGGCGGGCGTCGAGGCGCTGATCGGCACCATGATCGAGGTGCCGCGCGCCGCCCTGACCGCCGGGCAGATCGCCGAGGCCGCCCAGTTCTTCTCCTTCGGCACCAACGACCTCACCCAGATGACCTGGGGCTTCTCCCGGGACGACGTGGAGGCGTCGTTCTTCTCGCGCTACCTCGACCTCGGCATCTTCGGCGTCTCGCCGTTCGAGACGCTCGACCGGGACGGCGTCGGCCGCCTCGTCCGCATCGCCGCGGAGGAGGGCAGGCGGACCAGGCCCGACCTGAAGCTGGGCATCTGCGGCGAGCACGGCGGCGACCCCGACTCGGTGCACTTCTGCCACGAGGTGGGGCTCGACTACGTCTCCTGCTCGCCGTTCCGCATCCCGGTCGCCCGCCTGGAGGCCGGTCGCGCCGCTCTCCAGTCGAACGACTCCGACACCCGCTGACGCCGTGGCCCGCGCCGCCCGGCGCGGGCCGTCCCGCACGCCTTCGAGACGCTAGGCGGGCACGTAGTCCCGGCTGATCCCCAGGTCGGCCAGCCAGTCGCGCAGCCCCGGCACCCCCGACGGATCGGCGACCACCCGGGCCGCGTACTCCGCCACCATGACCTCCTCGCCGTCGGTGAACAGCAGGCGCGCGGGACCCGACCAGGACAGCGTCCACCGGGCCTCGCCGTGCCGGATCAGCGTCGCCTCCAGCGCCCGCGCCAGCACCACGGCCAGCATCCCCTCACCCGGGTTCCAGCCGAGCCCGTGCAGGTGGGCCTCCAGCGCCTGCCGCTGCCCCCGCTGCAACGCCTCGAAGGCCGCGTCCAGGTACGGCTCGGGCGACGCCATCACCCGCTGCCCCGCCACCGCGAGATCGCGCAGCGCGTCGGCGTTCAGCGAGGAGTACACGCCCTGCTCGACCAGCTCCTCCCAGGACACCGGCCGCAGCGTCGTCATCGCCTCCGGCGTCCAGATCGACTGCTCCACCGCCTGCGCCGCGATCGCCGAGTCCACCAGCAAGGTCGTCGCCGGCCGCGGATCGGGCACGTGCTCGGGCTCCGGCAGCAGCGCGATAGCCGCCAGCCGCTCGCGCAGCCCCGGATGGGAGTCGTACGGCGACGCCTCCTCCGGCCGCTCGGCCAGCGCGGCCAGCTCCGCCTGCCGCGCCGGGTCGCTGATCAGCGCGTGGAAGCCGCCGAACACCGTCGCGGGCCGCCCGCCCGCCGCACCGGACAGCGACATGTAGTCGGCCATGAAGACCTCCCACGCCGCGGCCGTACCGTGGATCTTGCGCAGTGCCTCGCCCATCGCCAGCCGCCCGGCGATCGCCACGGCGAACTCGTCGGCCTCCAGCTCCTGCCGGCGCGAGACCGCCTGGGACAGGCGCAGGTAGAGCTTGGCGTAGCCGGCGAACACCCGCTGCAGGAACCGGTGCCGGGCCAGCCCCTGCACAGTCGCGAGCAGCGCCACCCGGCCCCGGTAGACCGGCGCGCCGAGCCTGGTGTGCGCGCCGCTGTAGTGGCCCAGCTCATGGCCGAGCACGGCGCGCATCTCGTCCACGGTCAGCGTCTGCAGCAGCGGCAGCCCGATGTACATCCGCCGCCGGGTCGCCCGCAGCCCCAGGAGCTGGGTGTCCTCGGAGACGGCCGCGTTCACCTCGGCGACCAGCCTGATCTCGTCGGGCGGCGACGTGCGCACCCGCTGGGCCAGCTCCTCGACCGTGCGCCACAGCACCGGCTCCTGCTCGCGGGTCACCGCCAGCCCCGGCTGCTCGCCGGGCTTGCGCCGGCTCACCATCCAGATCGCCTGCACCAGCGCCGCGGCGGCCAGTGTCAGGACGATCGCCGGTTTCAGCACCCCCACCCGGAACTCGATGATCAGCAGGACGTCGAAGAACAGCGCTGCGGCCACGACGAGGCCGGCCAGGACGTAGAAGCCGGCCAGCAGCGAGAAGGCCAGGGCTGCGCGGAATGCGGTGGTCATGTGCGGAACGCGCTCCGAGGGAGAGGATCATGCCGTCCACGACCATAACGGACGGACGCCTCGGTGTGGCGTGCCCGCCGACGGGATAAAATCTCACCACTTATGGGGCAGTACAGCGTGCACGACCAGGCTCGTTGGGTTCCGGAACCACCCGGCACCCCCGGCAGGGGCGTGTTCGAGCGCGACCGCGCCCGCGTCCTGCACAGCGCGGCGCTGCGCCGGCTGGCCGCCAAGACCCAGGTCGTCGGCCCCGGCGAGGCCGTCGGCGGCGGCCAGCACATCCCGCGCACCCGGCTGACCCACTCCCTGGAGTGCGCCCAGGTCGGCAGGGAGATGGGCGCCACCCTCGGCGTCGACCCCGACCTGGTGGAGACCGCCTGCCTGGCCCACGACCTCGGCCACCCGCCCTTCGGCCACAACGGCGAGGCCGCGCTCGACGAGCTGGCCCGCGGCTGCGGCGGCTTCGAAGGCAACGCGCAGAGCCTGCGCCTGCTCACCAGGCTGGAGGCCAAGGTGCTCACCGCCGACGGCCACAGCGCCGGTCTCAACCTCACCCGCGCCAGCCTGGACGCCGCGATCAAGTACCCGTGGCCGAGGAAGGGCCCCGGCAAGTTCGGCGTCTACGACGACGACCTGCCGGTCTTCACCTGGATCAGGGAGGACGCCCCTGACGGCCGGGTCAGCTTCGAGGCGCAGATCATGGACTGGGCCGACGACGTCGCCTACTCCGTCCACGACCTCGAGGACGCCCTGCACTCGGGCCACGTCACCCCCGGCGCGCTGCACTCCCTCGACGAGCGCGCGGACCTGTGCGAGCTGACCCGCACCTGGTACGCCCCCGACGCCGACCGTGCCGAGCTCGAAGAGGTCTTCGCCCATCTGATCGCCGACCCGCTCTGGCCGCGCCGCTTCGAGGCCACCCTCGCCGACCTGGCCGGGCTCAAGGCGCTCACCAGCGGCCTCATCGGCCGCTTCTGCCGGTCCGCGCAGGCCGCCACCCGCGACGCCTACGCCTACCGCCACCGCGCCGACCTCGTCGTCCCGCGCGCCACCCGGCTCGAATGCGCCCTGCTCAAGGGCGTCACCGCCCGCTACGTGATGACCACCGACGACCACCACGCCAAGCAGGCCAGGCAGCGCGAGCTGATCTCCGAACTGGCCGCCAAGGTCATGCTGGGCGCGCCCGGCACCCTCGAACCGGCCTTCCGGGCCGACTTCACCCAGGCCGCCGGCGACGCGGGCCGGGTGCGCGTGGTGATCGACCAGATCGCCTCCCTCACCGACACGTCCGCCGTCGCCTGGCACCGCCGCCTTTCCCCGTGACCTCCGGGGGCGGATACTGGCCCCCATGGCTACGTATGTGATCGTCGGTGCAGGTCTCGCCGGTGGCAAGGCAGCGCAGACGCTGAGGGACGAGGGTTTCGACGGCGACATCGTGCTCATCGGGGCGGAGCGGGAACGCCCCTACGAGCGCCCGCCGCTGTCGAAGGGATACCTCCACGGCAAGAGCGAGCGCGAGAAGATCTTCGTGCACGAGCCCGGCTGGTACGACGAGCACCGGGTCCTGCTGCGCACCGGCGTGTCCGCCACCCGCCTCGACCTGGACGCCCACCACGTGGAGCTGTCGGACGGGACGCGGCAGCCGTACGACAAGCTGCTCATCGCGACCGGGGCGCGTCCGCGCACGCTGCCGGGGCCCGCGCGCTACCTGCGCACCGTCGGCGACAGCGAGGCGCTCAAGGCCGCCTTCGCCGGCGGCGGCTCCGTACTGGTCGTCGGCGCCGGCTGGATCGGGCTGGAGACGGCCGCCGCCGCCCGCGCGGCCGGCTGCCAGGTCACCGTGATCGAGCCCGCGCCAACCCCGCTGCACCGGCCGCTCGGCCCCGAACTCGGCGAGGTGTTCGCCCGCGTCCACCGCCGCAACGGCGTCGACCTGCGCCTCGGCACCGGCGTGGCCGAGGTCACGGCGGAGGGGGTACGGCTCAGCACCGGCGAGAGGCTCGCCGCCGACGTGGTCGTGGCCGGCGTCGGCGCCGCTCCCAACATCGAGCTGGGCCGCGAGGCGGGCCTGGAGGTGGCCGACGGCATCCTCACCGACGCCTCCCTGCGCACCTCCCACCCCGACGTGTACGCGGCCGGCGACGTCGCCGAGTCCCACCACCCGCTGTACGGCAGGCGGCTACGCGTCGAGCACTGGGCCAACGCGCTGAACGGCGGCCCCGCGGCGGCCAGGGCGATGCTCGGCCAGGAGGTCGTCTACGACCGCGTGCCGTACTTCTTCACCGACCAGTTCGAGCTCGGCATGGAGTTCTCCGGCGACATCGAGGGCTACGACGAGGTCGTCTACCGGGGCTCGGTCGACGACCTGGAGTTCATCGCGTTCTGGTTGCGCCAGGGCAGGGTCGTCGCGGCGATGAACGTCAACGTCTGGGACGTCGTGGGCGAGCTGCAGCAGCAGATCCGCTCGGGCGCGGTCGTGGACGTCAAGGAGCTTCAGGCGGGCGCGCCCGTCGGGTTCAGGTCGAGCGGCGGCGGCTCTTCCTGAGGTTGCGGCTTGCGCTCCTTCTCCTTCTCCTCGGGCGGTGAGACGACCTTCTTGCCCGTGCACATGATCGCGCAGCGGGGCGTCTCGCCCAGCTTGCGGCGCAGGGCGAACGTCTCCTCCCGGGGGGAGAGCGTGCGGTTGCCCTTCAGCCATGCGTCGAGGTAGTCCCACGGCTTGACCATGCCGCGGCGCACCCACCAGTAGGCGGGCCCGGTCTTCCAGGAGATCGCGAAATACAGGTTCGAGGCGGTGTCGCGGGCGTTGCCCGAGTTGCCGATCGTGCCGAGGGCCTGGCCCGCCTTCACCTTCACGCCGGGCCTGACCCCGTCGGCGACGGAGTCCAGGTGCCCGCCCAGGTAGCGGACGCCGTCCGCGCCGATGATCGAGACGAACCTGCCCTCGCGGTGGGCGCCCGCGTCGGTGGACGGCTTCCACCGGTTCTGGATGTTCACCTCGTCGACCACGCCGTCCACGGGGGAGACGAACGAGCAGCCCTTGGCCGCCCAGATCGTCGTCTTCGGCAGCACCAGCAGTTTGCGCTGGTAGGTGGACTCACAGCCCTTTACCGGGAAGGCGTAGGTGTGCTTGGACACCTTGGGCGGCGGCACCTTCACCGGCTCGTCGGCCGCCGGGCGCAGCACGCTCGCCTGGTGGTCGGGCGTCGGCGTGGGAATGGTCCCGGTGACCGAAGGCGTCGCCGCCCCGGCTCCGGCGGCCGGTGGCTGCGTGCTGATCCCGGCCACGCCGGTGCCCTGGGCGCAGGCGCCGGTCAGCAGCAGCGCGGCGGTCACGGCCACCCAACGTCCCACAAGCCCCGATCGCATGATCTCCATCCGCGTCACCGTATCCAAAGTCGGCCTTTACCTTTGTAACCGACTGCCGGATCACTCACGACCCGTTTGGTGTTTTCCGGTGCCCGGGCCCGGGTTGTCGGTGGGCCGCAATAGACTCACCGCGTGGCAGGCCGGATCCGTGACGTCGACATCGCGCTCGTGCGCGAGCGCTCTCCGATCGCCGATGTCATCGGCGAGCACATCCAGTTGCGCAACGCGGGCGGGGGCAACCTCAAGGGCCTGTGCCCCTTCCACGACGAGAAGAGCCCGTCGTTCAACGTCACCCCCGAGCGGGGGATGTACTACTGCTTCGGCTGCTCCGAGGGCGGCGACGTCATCACCTTCGTGGAGAAGCTGGAGCACCTCACCTTCGGCGAGGCCGTGGAGCGGCTGGCCCAGCGGGCCGGCATCCAGTTGCAGTTCGAGCAGGGCGGCTACGTCCCCAAGCGCGACCAGGGCGAGCGGGCCAGGCTGATCGAGGCGCACCGGGTGGCCGCCGAGTTCTACGCCGAGCGGCTGATGTCGCCCGACGCCGGACCGGGCCGCAGGTTCCTGTCCGAGCGCGGGTTCGAGCGGGCCGACGCGGAGACGTTCGGCGTCGGCTACGCCCCCGCCGAGTGGGAGGCGCTCACCCGCCACCTGATGGGCCGCGGCTTCACCGCCACCGAGATCGTCAAGGGCGGGCTGGCCAAGGAGGGGCGCAGGGGGCCGATCGACCGCTTCCGCGGGCGGCTCGTCTGGCCCATCCGCGACGCCACCGGCGACGTGATCGGCTTCGGCGCGCGCAAACTGCTCGACAACGACGACGGCCCCAAATACCTCAACACCCCCGACAGCCCGCTCTACAAGAAGAGCCAGGTGCTCTACGGCATCGACCTGTCCAAGCGGGAGATCTCCAAGCGCTCCCAGGCAGTCATCGTCGAGGGCTACACCGACGTGATGGCCTGCCACCTGGCGGGTGTGCCGACCGCGGTGGCCACCTGCGGCACCTCCTTCGGCGAGGAGCACATCAAGGTCCTGCGCCGGTTCCTGCTCGACCAGTCCGCGGCCACCGGAGAGGTGATCTTCACCTTCGACGGCGACGCGGCGGGCCAGAAGGCGGCGCTGCGCGCCTTCGCCGACGAGCAGAAGTTCGTCACCCAGACCTACGTGGCCGTCCAGCCCGACGGCCTCGACCCGTGCGACCTGCGCGTCAAGCAGGGCGACGCGGCCGTGCGCGACCTGGTCGCCAGCCGCGAGCCGCTCTTCCAGTTCGCCATCCGCAGCACCATCTCCCGCTACGACCTGCGCAGCAACGAGGGCAAGATCGCGGCGCTGGACGCGGCGGCGCCGATCGTGGCCGGGATCAAGGACTCCGGCCTGCGCAAGCGCTACGCCATCGACCTGGACCGGTGGCTCGGCTTCATGGACGAGCGGTTCGTCATGCAGCGCATCGCCGAGGTGGGCGGCGCGCAGGCGGGCCGGCCCCAGCGCGCGCCCAAGGCGGTGCCCGTGGACCCCAACGTGCGGGTCGAGGGCGAGCTGCTCAAGCTGGCCGTCCAGCGTCCCGCCCTGCTGGGGCCGCGCTTCGACGCCCTTGAGTCGCAGGCGTTCACCACGCCCGACCACGTCGCCATCTTCAGCGTGATCACCGCGGTCGGCGGTACGGCCTCCGCCGGGCCGGGCGGGCGCCAGTGGGTCGACCGGCTCATGGAGCAGGCGCCCGACGAGGCGGTGCGCGGGCTGGTCACCAGGTTCGCGGTGGAGGCCATCAAGGCCGACTCCCATGTGGAGGAGCGCTACGGGGCGGCCATGCTGGCGGCGATCGAGGCCGTCGCGGTCGACCGGGCCATCGCCCAGGTCAAGACGCGGATGCAGCGGCTGAATCCGGTCGAGGAGCAGGCGGAGTACAACAAGCTGTTCGGCGAGCTGGTCGCCCTGGAACAGCAGCGCCGGGTGCTCCGCGAGCGCGCCGCCGGGTGACGCTCCCGACCATGGTTTGTACAGGAATGAAGCGCGTCCGGCGTATTGATTCGCCGGGCGCGCCAATCTTGATCGCGTAATTGACTTTTCTTTCCTGATCAATCAACGGTTAAACCCTGGGCAGATATCGATTCGGTAATGATGAAGCCCTTACCTTCTGTGCCAAAAATGGGTCTGCCATTTTATGGAAGCAATACTGCAGACTGTCCCCGTGGGTGCATCGGTTCTGCCAAGTGGGCCGCCATCGGTAGACCAGGTGGCGGACCTCGTCGCGAAGGGAAGAGAACGCGGAAGTGTGACGGTTGACGACGTCGCAGCCGCGCTCGACCGATCCGAGCTGCCGTCCGACGCGCTGGAGCGCGTGGTCCGGCTGCTCGCCGAGAACGGTGTGGAGGTCCTCGAGCCGCAAGGCGACGAGGAGACCACCCGTGCCGATGAGGAGGACGTAGGCAAACGGGCGCCGACCAGCGATCTCGTCCGCATCTACCTGCGCGAGATCGGGCGCGTCCCGCTGCTCACCGCGGAGGAGGAGGTGGAGCTCGCCAAGTCGATCGAAGCGGGCCTGTTCGCCGAGGACAAGCTGGCCAACGGGGTCTCCCGGCTGGCCTTCCCCGAGTTCAGGGAGCTCGTCTGGCAGGGGACCAGGGCCAAGCAGCGCCTGATCGAGGCCAACCTGCGGCTCGTGGTGTCCATCGCCAAGCGCTATGTGGGCAGAGGCATGCTGTTCCTGGATCTCATCCAGGAAGGCAATCTCGGCCTGATCCGCGCGGTCGAGAAATTCGATTACACCAAGGGGTATAAGTTCTCCACCTATGCCACCTGGTGGATTCGCCAGGCGATCACCCGGGCGATAGCCGACCAGGCGCGCACCATCCGTATTCCGGTGCACATGGTGGAGACGATCAACAAGTTGGTGCGCGTGCAGCGCCAGCTTCATCAGGATCTGGGCCGCGAGCCCGCCCCCGAGGAGATCGCCAAGGAGATGGACCTGCCGGTCGACCGGGTGGTGGAGATCCAGCGGATCGCCCAGGAGCCGGTCTCGCTGCAGTCGCCGATCGGCGAAGAGGACTCCGACCTCGGCGACTTCATCGAGGACGCCGACGCGGTCGTGCCCATGGAGGCGGCGGCCTTCATCATGCTGCAGGACCAGCTCGACGACATCCTGGCCACGCTCTCGGATCGGGAGCAGCGCATCATCCAGCTCCGGTTCGGGCTGGCCGACGGCCATCCGCGGACGCTGGAGGAGGTGGGCAGGGAGTTCGGCGTGACCCGGGAGCGCATCCGGCAGATCGAGTCGAAGACCCTGGCCAAGCTCCGCCACCCCACCAGGGCGCAGATGCTGCGCGACTACCTGGACTGACGGCGCCCCGCCCCGGCCCGCCGCCCGCGGGCCGGGGCCGCGTCAGGAACAGCCCTCGAACTGGGGGACCGCCACCGGGTCGAGCCGCAGCCCCGACTTGCCGAACCACTTCACCAGCAGCTTGCGGGCCGTGCCGTCCTGGTACATGTCGGTGATCGCCCGGTTGACCGCCTCGCAGCCGTCCAGGTCGTCCTTCCGGAGGCCGACCCCGGTGCGCTGCTCGTTGAACTGGGCGTTGACCAGCCGCAGCCCGCCCGCCTGCCCGGCCAGGCCGGCCAGGATGACGTCGTTCGTGGTGATCGCGTCGACCCCGTTCCTCTTCAGCAGGGCCGTACAGGCGGCGTAGTCGTCGACCCGCACCACCTCGGCGGCTACCTTGCGCTCCTCGATGACCCGCTGCGCCGCGTTCGCCCCCTTCACCTCACAGATCCGGCGCCCCTTCAGGTCCGCCACGTTGTCGATCCCGCGCTGGTCGGCGCGCACCAGGATGTCCTGGTACGAGATGTGGTACGGCCCGGCGAACGAGATCGTCTTCTTCCGCTCCTGGGTGATCGAGAACGTCGCCAGCACCAGGTCCACCTCACCGGCGACCAGCTTGCGCTCCCGGTCGGCGGCCAGCACGGGCACGAACCTGGCCTCCGCCCCCAGCTTGCCCGCCACATAGGAGGCCACGTCCACGTCGAAACCCTCGAACGAGCCGTCCGGCTTGCGCAGGCCGATCGCCGGCAGGTCCGGCCGTACCCCGATGACCAGCGTGTCGCGGCCGACGACGGACTCGGAACCGCCCGCGCCGCAGCCTGCCGCCAGCAGCGTGCCGGCCAGCAGCGCGGCGGCGAGGATCGGTGTCAGGCGCATCAGCGGTACTCCTTGAGTCGTGGCCGCACACCGGCGACGACGGCGGCGCCGATCGCGACGATCCCGAACGGCAGCACCCGCCACAGCCCGTCGAGGGCGCCGTCCCCGTCGGCGACGGCGCGGGTGTAGACGGCTCGGTGGCCGTCCGACAGGCGTACCAGCGACGTGTCGTACCCCTCGAAGCCGGTGCGCACGCCGCCCATCCGCTCGGCGACGGCCGCGACGGCGGGCAGGGCGCGCATCGCGCGGTCGGCCTGCTGGAAGCCCTGGTAGGCGGTGACCACCTCAGGGGAGGGCCGTTCGGCCAGCTCGGTGCCGAGCAGCCCGAGGTAGCGGGAGGTGCCCGCCACCTTGTCCTGGTAGGCGCCCAGGTTGGGGGCATCCACGTACATCAGCGCCTGCGACTTGTCGAGGTAGGTGTGCTGGTAGGTGTCGGCGCGTTCGGGGTCGAGCAGGAAGCGGCTCTGGTCGGCGTGCATGCTGTTGGCGATCGCCCGCGCCCTGGCCAGTACGAGCACCGAGTCGAAGCCGTCCCGTTTGGCGGTGTCCAGGGTGGTGGCCTGGCCGTTCAGCACGGCCGCGCCGGACAGCGCGGACAGCGCCGTGAGGGCGGTCGCCACCAGCAGCGCGGGCCCGAACACCCGGCGGAAGCGGCGCGCCAGGTACACCTGCAGCCACACCAGGCAGCCGACCGCGCCCGCGCCGATCACCACGACCGCGACCACCGTCACCCGGATCGAGGTCCGCTCCCGCTCGTGGGTGTGCCGGACGGTCGTGGCGTTCTCCAGCGTCAGGTTGTACGCCTGCGGCAGCAGCACCTTCTGCATCACGTCGCTCGCCTCGCGGTACCGGTCCAGGACCGCGCGTGGCGGCGGGCCCGGCTGGTGCCCGGCCTGCTCGTTGAGCAGCAGCGCCTGCGCGGCGAGCCGTTCGTAGCGGCCCAGCCCCGCCAGCACCGACGTGATCGTCCTGATGGCCGGGGCGTCGCCCTCGGCCAGCCCGCGGGCCCGCAGCAGCGTGTCGCCGACCTCGGCCCGGCGCTGCTCGTAGCGCTTCAGGGCGGCGGCGCGCTGCGCGTCGTACCCGTTGCCCATCAGCAGGACGTCGGCGACCTGGGCGTCCATGTCGCTGAGCGACAGGTACAGGCTGGCGCTCGCGACCACCTGCGGCCCCTCGTCGTGCCCGACCACGCGCAGCCCCTCCCGCGCGCTCGCCGTCCCGAACGCCAGCGCCCCGAACAGCAACGCCAGCCCGACCACACTCACCGCGGCCAACACCCGAATCCGCCCAGGCACCCCACCGTTCCGTACGGCCCGCATCCGCCTCTCGGCCGCCGCCCCCCGGCCCCTCGCACCCTGGGGCGCACCCACGACGGCTTGGGACGCGCCTGTCGCGGGTTGGGACGCGCCCGCGACGGTTGGGGGTGTGCCCGCGACCGCCTGGGACGCTCCCGCGACGGTCGGGGACGAGCCCGCGGCTGCCTGGGGCGCGCCTCCTCCAGGCCGTGGCCGGGCGACAGGGGCGTTCACGGCGTGCCGCCGGGCCGCAGGGTGATGACGGTCCACGCGCCCACGTGGATCCGGTCGCCGTCCGCCACCGGGACGGGCACGTTGACCCGGACGGGCGCGCCGTTGACCTTGGTCCCGTTGGCGGAGCCGGGATCGACGAGCGTCCAGGTGCCGTCGGGCTGCGCGAGCAGGACGGCGTGCAGGTGCGAGACCCCTGGATCCTGGGGCGGGCCGGTCAGGTCGATCTCCGGGTCCAGACCGCGCGACCTGCTCCGCCGGCCGATCCGCATCTGCGCGCCGGAGAGGGGAACCGACCATTCGGGGCAGTAGGGCGGGAACACCACGGAGGCGGCGTCAGGCCCCTCCTGCGCGATCATCTCGTCGTAGTGCGCCCGATCCGCCCCGATGACGGCTGAAAGGGCCGCACCCACGGCGTGAAAGGGCGCACCCACGGCGTGAAAGGGCGCGCCCGGGGCCTGGAGGGGGGCGCCTGCGGCTTGGACAGGCTGAGAGGGGGGCGGAGACTCGGAGGCGGGCTGAGAAGGGAGCGGAGAGCCAAGGGTGGGCTGAGGTGAGGCGGCCTGAGGCACGGATTCCTGGGCGGCCGAGGGTGGGGGTGGGGAAGCGGGCGGCGGTGGGAAGGGGGGAGCGGGGAGGGGGCCGGTGTGGGTGAAGTCGTGGCCGCAGACCTCGCAGAACTGGCCCGTGCCGTGCGGCGTCTGGCACGCCGGGCACACCCCACCGGGCTCGGGCCCCGCCACCGGCTCCGGCGCGGGCGTGCCAGGGTTCATCTGGGCGCCGCAGACGTCGCAGTACTCGTCGTCGCCCGACCGGTGTCCGTGCGGACAGGTCGCCATCAGCTCTCCTCCGGGTTCCTGCGCATCTGGCTGGTCCTGACCGACCCGGTGTCGAGCTCGATCTCGTCGGCCTTGTCCACGTTGCGCCGCAGCCGCGCCGTACCGGTGCCGGGGTCGATCTCGACCACCTTGTCCAGCAGGCGCGCGGTGTCCGTGCGGCCCGAGTCCTCGGCGAGCTGCCGGGCCCGGCCGAGCCTGGCCGTCGCGGTGCCGACGTCGCCGGCCGCCCTGGCGCTCAGCCCCTCCTGGATCAGCTCGTGCAGCTCGGCCTGCCCGGTGTAGTGGGCGACCTTGCGGTTGATCCGGGTGGACTGGGCCAGGTCGTCGGTCCACGAGGCCAGCACGTTGCCGCTGGCGAACACCTCGCCGGTGTCGGGCAGTACGAGCTTCACCCAGGCGGCCCGGATCTCCGCGCGCATCGCGCCGGGCGGGACCTCGACGCACAGGTGGTACTCCCGCTCCTCGGTGCCCCACGAGCCGGTCGGGTAGTCGCCGGTCAGCGGGTTGACGGCGGTGCCCTTGCCGGTCAGGTCGAGCAGCGTGGGGGAGACCTGCTTGACGTACTTGAGGGTCGCGTTCTGCGGCACCCACACGCGCAGCGCGAGTTCGGCGACGGTCTTGCCCATCGCCTGCTGGGTGAGGTCGCGGAAGAAGTCCTTCAGCTCGCCCTGGTTCCTGACGAAGGCGAAGGTGCCGAGCAGCGCCTCGGCCACCTTGCGCAGTTCGCCGGGGACCCAGTCGTTGCCGATGCCGAGGCTGTCGCAGACGAACAGGCCCTCGCAGCGGCGCAGCGCGGCGGCGAAGGCGGCGTCGCCCTCGTTGTTCTGGCCGTCGGTCATCAGGATCGCGTGCTTGATCGCGTTGGGGTGGGCGTCCATCAGGTTGGCGGCGGCGCGCAGCCATTCGCCGATGGAGGTGCCGCCGTTGGCCGACAGCCCCCTGACGGCGGACACGGCCTCGGCCCGGGTGGCGGGGGTGGCTTTCACCAGCTGGCGCCCGCGCGGGTAGATCAGCCTGGCCGAGTTGTCCCCGGACATCACGCCGAAGTGCACGCCGTCGCGGATCGACTCGATGGCGGTCCTGGCCGCCTCCCGGGCATCGCGGATCTTGCTGCCGCTCATCGAGCCCGAAGTGTCGATGATGATGATCTCCGCGGCCTCGGCCGGCTTGGCCTGCCTGGCGGGGCCGCTCCCGGTGGCGGCGACGGTGAGGATGGCGTGCACCTCGGTGCCGTCGACGGGCAGGTACTTGTTGTGATCGATATGCAAAGTGAAGTCGCTCAAGGGGATCCTCCGTTGACTGGGATCAGCACGACGGTGATGTTGTCGCGCCCGCCGGCGTCCAGGGCGCGGCTCAGCAGCTCGCGCACGCTGTCGGCCGGCGGGCCCTGCGGGGTGCGCAGGGCCTCAGGGTGTTCCAGGTAGCCCCACAGCCCGTCCGTGCACACCAGCAGCCGGCCGGGGCGGTCGGGGGTGAGACTCAGCACGCGCACGCCGCCCTGGCCCGCGTCCGCGCCGAGCCAGGCGGTGAGCAGGCCGGGGGAGGCGACGTCGTCCTCGGTCAGCAGGCGGCCCGCGCCGGTGTCGGGCAGCCAGTACGCGCGGCTGTCGCCGACCCAGCCGACCGTCACCCGGCCCGGCCCCGCCACCGCGGAGACGTAGGTGCAGGCGGGCGCGTCGCGCGGCGAGGTGGCCAGCGCGACGACGGCTCGCGCCGCCGCCGCGTAGGCGATGCGGGTGGCCTCCTCGTGCTCCTGGCCCGCCTCGATCGCGCCGCGCAGCGCCGCGGCGCCGTTCTCGGCGGCGGCGGCCGAGGCCAGCTCGGGGCGGGGGGAGTTGGAGACGCCGTCGCAGACGACCACGATGGTGAGCCCGTCGAGGGCGGTCAGCGCCATCGCGTCCTCGTTGTGCTGGTGGCGCAGGCCGCGGTCGCTTACCCCGGCCGTGCCGTTGGCGAGCGCGGCCTCTTGGTGGTCGCGGGGGTCGGGCTGGCGCAGGCCGCACTGGACGCAGTACGCCTCCTCGTCCACGGCGCCGCCGCAGGCCGTACAGGAGACGAGGGGGAGCGGGTGGCCGCAGTCCTCGCAGAACGCGTGGCCGGGCAGGACGGGGGCGGCGCACGCGGGGCAGGTCACAGCCACGTCCGCGGGCGCACGGCGTTGGCGCGGTCGACGTAGGCGTACCGTTCGGCGCGGGTGGGCGCGGCCTTGGCCAGCTCCCGGTAGACGCCTTCGAGGGCCGTCCTGACGCCGGGCTCGGTGAGCTCGGCGCCCAGCAGGCGGGTCCCCCGCGGCGGCGGTGACGGGCGCAGGCGCAGCCAGCCGAGTGCCGCCTCCAGGAGTTCGGCGCTGAGCCGGTCGCGCCGTTCCCGGTCCAGGTGGCGCAGGTCGGCCAGCCTGGTCCCGGCCGCCTCCAGCGAGTCGGGGGTGAGGTGGTCGCGGGCGGGGTTCCTGGCGAGGGTCGCGACGGTGGCCGCCTGCGCGGCCGTGTGGTGGACGGAGCTGTGCGGCACCTGCTCCAGCGCCTTGCTGCCCGGCCGGGTTCTGGCTAGGCCGAAGGCGGCGCTGACCAGGGCGTGGTCGGTGCGCCAGACGGTGTCGTACCGGGCGGCGGCCAGGGCGGGCTCACCGGCGCACTCCAGGCTGAAGGCCAGCGCCAGCTTGGGCGCGAGCTCGCCGGGCAGCAGGCCGAAGCAGCGATCGAACAGCTCCCTGGCCCGCCCGGGTTCGCCGGAGGCGAGCCGGTGCACGGCGCGGTACCAGGTCACCCGCCAGTCACCCGGCAGGACGCGCTCGGCCTCGTCCAGGGCGGGGCCCGCCTCGGGGTCGCCGAGCTCGGCCAGCACCCGGACCCCGGCCAGCCGGGTTTCGGGCGTCTGGGGGAGCGCGGCGAGCCTGGCCAGCAGCTCGCGCGGGTCGCGCGCGACCAGGCTGCCGAGCATGGCTGCGGCCGGGTCCTCGGGGTCGACGAGCGGCACCGGCAGCGCCGCGACGGCCTCGGCGGGCGACAGCGGGTCGAAGACCAGCCGCCGGTCCTCGGCCAGCGTGGTGCCCGCGGCGATCCGCTCGGGCCCGAACAGCGCGGACTGCGCCGGGTACGGCATGCCGTCCTCGGCCGCCCGCACCTCCCGCAGCACCCCGGTGAGCTGCTCGGCCATCTCCCCGGCGTCCTGGAACCGGCCGCCCGGATCGGGATGGGTCGCCCGCAGCAGGAACCGGTGGAAGGACTCGTTCCCCCACGCCTCCGCCCCCGGCAGCGGCGCCTCCGCCCCGTCGCGCGCCGGGCTGAACGGCCGGCTGAGCACCGCCAGCGTCCGGCCCACGGTGTACAGGTCGGAGACGACCGACGGCCCGGAGGTGGCGATCTCGGGCGCGTGGTAGCCGACCGTGACGTAGGAGCCCGCCAGCCTGGCGCCGATGCGCTGCACCGCGCCCAGGTCGATGACCTTGAGCCGCTGGCCGACCTGGATGGCGTTGGCCGGTTTCAGGTCGCAGTAGACCAGCCCCTGCTCGTGCAGGTAGCCGAAGGCGCGCAGGATCTCCAGCGCGTACGGGATCGACCGGCGCAGCGGCAGCGCCTCCCGGTTGCCCGTCTCGCCCAGCCGGTCGCGCAGCAGGTCCTGCAGGGACGCGCCGCCGACATACTCCATGATGATGTAGCCGGACATGACGCCCGTGCCGGGATCCGGGTGCCGCTGGAAGTTGATGATCTTGACGATGTTCGGGTGGTCCACGCTGGTGAGGAAGCGCCGCTCGGCCTCGGCGGCGGCCAGCGCCTCGGCGTCGGCGGTGTTGAGCAGCCCCTTGAGCACCACCCAGCGCCCGTCCAGGTTCTCGTCGGCGGCCAGGTAGATCCACCCGAGCCCGCCGTGCGCCAGACACCCCAGCACCCGGTACTGCCCCGCGACCAGGTCCCCCTTACCCAGCTTCGGGGTGAAGGAGTACGGGGTACGGCAGTGCGGGCAGAACCCCTCGGCCCGCCCCGGCCGCCCCGCCGTGCTCCGGCCCACCGGTTTCCCGCACGCCGAACTCGCGCAGAACCGCTTCCCTTCGGGCACCTCCGGCCTGGCCATCACCACCTGGGCCGGATCCCGGTACGGCACGGCCGGCAGGTCCACCAGCCCCTCGCCGAGCACCCCGCCCCGCGAGCGGCTGCCGGAGGGCCGGGTACTGGGGGCGGTGGCCTCGGGAAGAGCCACGACCGGGGCGGCGGCCGGGGCCGCGACGGCCTCGGCGTGGCCGCACAGGTCGCAGTAGCCCTCCTCGATCGTGCCCGTGCAGTCAGGCTGGGCACATCGGGTCATGGGTCCTCCCCGTGGATCGCGTCCTGGTAGGCGGTGACCGCGGCCGCCGCCCTGTTGAGATCACAAGGCGCGCTCCACAGCAACAGCCGGGCACGCTCGTACAGCCCCGCCGCCGCCGGCCGCTCGGCCAGGCCCAGCCGTACGGCCTTGGCCTGGCAGGCGAGCAGCAGTCCGCGTAACTCGTCCCGGCGGCCGAGCAGGCCGAGCAGCGCCTGGGCGGTGAGCCTGGCCCGGCGCTCGGTCTCGGTGACGGTCCGGTCCAGGTCGTCGAGCCGCCGGGCGCGCTGCTGCCAGGTGCCGGCCGTCTCCGCCAGCCGCGCGGCCAGCCCCTCGGCCGTGGCCGCGGGGCGGGCGCTCTCGGGCAGCGCGATCTTGGCGACCACCGTGCCGTGCGCGGCGCGGGTGTCGTGCTCGGCGGCGGCCAGGCGCTCGATCGCCAGGCGCAGACCGTCCACCCGCTCGGCGTAGGCCTGCTTGAGCGCCACGGCCCGCTCCAGGTCCGTCTGTCGTGCGGCGAGCAGCGCGCCGATCCGGTCTAGGTCGGCGCCGGCCTGGCCGGGGTCGAGCGGGTCGGCGACGACGGCCTCGCGCAGGCGGGCCAGCTCGGCGGCGGCCCTGCCCGGCTCGGGCGGCTCCTCCAGCGCCCGCTGGAGCCCGTCGACGGCGCGCAGCGCGCTCTCGGCCTCCTCCAGCCTGGGCAGCAGCGCGTTCCAGGCGGCGTCGATCTCGGTGAGCGTGTCGCCGACCTCCTGGAAGGCGGCGTCCATCCGGGACACGGCCTCGTCCAGGGTGATCGTCTCGTCGGGGTTCGCGCGCAGCGAGCGCTGCTCGACCGGCAGCGCCGGGGCGGCCAGCCGTACGGCGGGGCCGGCCAGCAGTTCGGTCAGCTCGGTCAGCTCGGCGGGGCCGGGACGGGTGCGGCGGGCCCTGACCTCCTCGGCGGCGCGCAGCGTGCCCCGGTAGGCGTCGTACAGCGACCAGACCGCCGCCATCGAGGCCATCGCGGCGCTCCAGCGGCGCTGGGTGACGCCGCGCAGCACGGAGCCCTTCAGGAGCTGGTAGGAGGTGTGCGATTCCAGGTCGAGCAGGTTTCCGGAGATCCGGTCACGTTCCTCCTTCCTGGCATGCAGGGCGTAGTCCGCCCCCTCACGGCTCATCGGCGTCCCGGCCTGGCCGGGCATGCTCGTCACGCTCCCTGAACCTCCCCCCGTAGGAAGAACCGGAAGGGTCCCCGAACCCCCTGTTTTACGGGGTTAACGAGGGTGATGTCTAGCATGGTTCCTGACCCTGAGGGGTATCCCTGACTTCTCCCTGATCCGGGCCGTCAACCCTGCCGTGCGGCGCCGCAGCCGCATACCGTCGAGACATGGCACGCATCCTTCTGATCATCGCCGCCGTCATCATCGGCCTCATGCTCCTGGGTCCCATCGTTAGCTTCGCGTTCACGCTGCTCAAGTGGGCGCTCATCCTCGGCGCCGTGGCCTTCGCGGGGGTGGCGCTGAACAAGTGGTACCAGTCCTCCCGCGCCGAGTGACTGGGCGGGGGGCCCTTGGCGGTTAGGTTAGGTAAAGCTAAGTTGGGAGCACCTGACGCCTCCGAGGAGCTCCCCATGCCCTCCGTGATTCGTTCGCTCGCCCTGTCCGGCGCTCTCTCCCTCACCCTCACCGCCTGCGGAGGCGCCGACGACGGCGCCGACGGACGAGTGACCGGCGGCAGCGGCAGCGCCGTCGTCGCCCAGCCCGCCCCGACTGGGGCGGTGCGGGAGAATGTGGCGGTCACCGCCACCGACACCGCCTGCGAGGCCGACAGAACCGCGCTGGCCGCGGGCGTCGTCAGGTTCACCATCAAGAACAACGGCACCCAGGCCACCGCCGTCTACGTGTACCGGGGCGACCGGACGACGGTGGTCAGCGAGCGTAACAACATCGCGCCCGGCGGCACCGGCGACCTGGTGGTGGAGATCGGCGGCGGGGACTACCAGCTCGCCTGCAAGCCGGGGCACAAGGGCGACGGCATCCGCCAGGACTTCAAGGTCACCGGCGAGCTCGCCGCCGTCGCCGCCCCCCGGGTCACCTAAGGCGCTGTGGCAGGATCCCGGCTCGCTGAAGGCCGAGCGGAAGTACGGCGACCTGCTGCTGAAGGACCTGGCCGACCTCAAGGCCCGGCTGCCCAAGGCCGAGATCACCGCCGCCTCGATGGCCAGCGGCGCCAAGGAACTGCTCGACGAGGTGGCCACCGGCAAGGTCACCGGCGAGGAGGAGGCGTTCTCGCACACCGACCTGTGGGACTTCGACGCCAACGTGGCGGGCGCGAAGAAGGTCTACGACCTGCTCACCCCGATCCTCATGGAGCGGAACCCGGCCCTGGTCACCACCCTCGACACCGAGTTCGCCGACCTGGCGGCCCACCTGAGGACGCACGCCGAGGGCGACGGGTACGTCTCCTACCGCGAGCTGTCCAAGGCGGAGGTCAAGCAACTCGGCGACGCCGTCAACGCGCTGGCCGAACCGATGTACGGCCGCCCGCGAGCACGACCCCGTCGACCTGGCCAGGCAGCCGGAGAACTCGCACGTACGACTGGCCAACCCCGGTTCGCTCGGCGGCGTGACGATTCTGCGGCGCGGCTACTCCTTCACCGACGGCAGCGACGGCCTCGGCCGCCTCGACGCCGGGCTGTTCTTCCTCGCCTACCAGCGCGACCCCGAGACCGGGTTCAGCCCGATCCAGCGGGCGCTGTCCAGGATCGACCCGCTGAACGAATACATCCAGCATGTGGGCTCGGGACTGTGGGCCTGTCCACCCGGCGTCCAGCAGGGCGGCTTCTGGGGACAGACGCTGTTCTCCTAGGACGAACAGGCGCATAGTGGACTAATGGAGGCGCGGCCCGCGGTCGATGACGCCGCGCTCGGGCGCGAGGCGCTGTCGGTGCTCGAGGCTAACTGGACGGGCACCGCCACGGTGCCCGCGCCCGGCCTCTACCCGCACCAGTGGAGCTGGGACTCCGCCTTCGTGGCGATGGGCCTGGCCAGGCACCGGCCCGACCGCGCCCGCGCCGAGCTGCTCAGCCTGCTGTCCGGCCAGTGGGCGACCGGCATGATCCCGCACATCGTCTTCCACACCTCCGAGGCGTACTTCCCCGGCCCGTCCGTCTGGCGCTCCCAGGACCAGTCCGCCGCACCCGCCGGGCTGCTCACCTCCGGCCTGACCGGGCCGCCGCTGCACGCGCTGGCCGTGTGGTGGCTGTGGCGGCACTCCGGGGAGCCCGAATTCGTCCGGCGCGCCTACCCGGCGCTCGTCGCCCAGGACGCCTACCTGGCGAGTACGCGCGACCTCGGCGGCGGCGGCCTGGCCGCGATCGTGCACCCGTGGGAGTCGGGCATGGACGACAGCCCCTCCTGGGACGAGCCGCTGGCCGCCCTGCCCGAGGTCCGGTACGGCTACCGCGACGTCACCCTCGACGAGCGCCACCCCGACAGCCACCACGACCGCTATGTCTGGCTGGCCCTGCGCTACCGCAACGCCGGATACCGCGCCGAGTACCTCCGCGACGAGCACCCCTTCGCCGTGGAGGACCCGATGTTCAACGCCATCTGGCTCGCCTCCAGCCACGCCCTGGCCGAACTGGCCCCCCTCGCGGGCGCCGACCCGCGACCGCACACCGAACAGGCCGAACGCCTCAGGCGGGCGCTGAAGGAACGCCTGTGGGATGGTTGCTTCTACGCCCGCGACCTGCGCGCCGACCGGCTGATCCCGACCTGTACCGTCGGCTCCTTCGGCCCACTGCTCGACCCCGGCCTGCCGAGCGACCAGGTGAACGCGCTGGTCGAGATCCTGGAGTCGGCCCGCTTCATGGGCGCCACCGGCTACCCGGTGCCGAGCTGCGAGATCCGCTCCGCCCACTTCGACCGCTCCCGCTACTGGCGCGGCCCCTCCTGGGTGAACACCAACTGGCTGCTGCGCCGCGCCGCGACCCTCCACGGCCTGCCCCACCTCGCCCAACTCCTCACCACCGCCACCCTCCGGCTGGTACGGCAGGCGGGCTTCCGCGAGTGCTTCGACCCGTTCGACGGCAGCGGCAGGGGCTGCCGGGACTTCTCCTGGAGTGCGGCGCTCACCCTCGATCTGCTCGCCGATAACGTGGTGGAATGAGCATCTTCCACCGCCTGCCCCCCGAGGTCCGCAAGGGCCTGGCGACCGAGCCGGGCGAGCGGGTCCTCACCTTCACCGAGGGGCCCGACGGGCACGTCGTGGCCACCGACCTCGCGCTGTACCTCGGCGACGGCACCCGCCTCCCCTGGCAGCTGATCGACCGGGCCACCTGGGACGAGGACCTGCTGCGGCTCACCACCACCGACGGCGCGCTTCACCTCGCCCGCGTGACCGAGCCGCGCCGGCTGCCCGAGGCGGTGCGCGAGCGGGTGAACTCGACGATCGTGGTGAACAAGTACGTCAGGCTGCCCGGCAGGGGAGGGGTGCGCCTGGTGGCCAGGCGGGCGCCGGGCTCCGACGACTTCGGCTGGACGCTCGTCTTCGACGAGGGCCTCGACCCCGAGGACCCCGGCCTGCTCGCCCAGGCCGAGCAGGCCCTGGAAGGGCTGCGCCGGAGCATGGGCGTGTGACCCCTCAGTGAGGGAAGCCGGTCTTGTCGGCCTTCCTCGCCTCTTCCTCCTCCGGCGCGGGTTCCGGCCAGCCGGTGCCGGTGACCGACCCGTTCTTGTTCAGGAACGGGATCCGGGCGGTGAGCGTGTCACCCACCTTCGTCCTGGCCGCTCCCGCCGCCTTCGACGCCTTGGCGCCGACCAGTCCCGCGGTCTCCTGGACCGTGGGGTTGTCGGCGACACGCCGGGTCAGCCGCTTGATCTGTTCGTAGCGTTCCCGCCCGGCCCGGCTGCCCAGCACATACCCGATGGCCAGCCCGGCAGCGAACATCAACCGATATCGCATTTTCCACCTCCGCTGTCTCCGGGCCTACCCCGATGACGATGCGACACGCACTCCCTGAGTGCGCTAATCTATTCCTGCGCCGCAAGGAGGGGCCAAGGGCCCCCACCCGAGCGGCACAGAAGCCCGATCCCGTGTAGCTCAATCGGCAGAGCAGCCGGCTGTTAACCGGCAGGTTATAGGTTCGAGTCCTATCGCGGGAGCCAACCAGAAGGCCCCTTCCCAGCACTGGGAAGGGGCCTTCGGCGTTTCCGCCACTGCCCGGCCGGTCGCTCTTCGTAACCGTCGGCTGACGGATTTTCCCGATTGAGGGGACGAAGCATGGCCTGCCGGTGAAAGATGTGATCTGCTGCGGACACTCACCTGGGGGCGGTGTGGAGAGGGACACCGCCGAAGGACGTGCCGCCGACCCGGAATCGGCCGCGCGCTCCGCCGAAAGGAATGCGCTGGTTGCCGCATGCGTACCTGGATCAGGTCCCTGCGTCCCCTGGAAGACACGGCCGTGCCCGCTCCGGCGCGCGAGACCGTCGACATGCGCGAGGCGGAGCGGTTCGTCCGCCAGTTCCACGCCGAGAACCCGCGGGCGGGCGACCCGCTCGCCAGGCTGCGCCGGGTGGCCAGAGACGTGGCCAGATCCGGCACCTACACCCACACCGCCGCCGAGCTGGAATTCGGCGCTCGGGTGGCCTGGCGCAACAGCAACCGCTGCATCGGGCGGCTCTACTGGCGCTCGCTGAAGGTCCGCGACCGCAGGGACGTCTCCAGCGCGGAGGGCGTCGCCCTGGAGAGCGTGGCGCACCTGCGCGAGGCGACCGGCGGCGGGCGGATCAGGCCGACCATCACCGTGTTCGCGCCCGACCGGCCGGGACGGCCAGGCCCGCGGATCGTCAACGAGCAGCTCATCCGGTACGCCGGATACCCGCGGGCCGACGGGTCGGTGGTGGGGGACCCGCGCTACGTGGACTTCACCCGCGCGGTGCGCGCGCTGGGCTGGCGCGGCGGGGCGGGCACCCGCTTCGACGTGCTGCCGCTGGTGATCCAGCCGGGCCGGGGCGAGCCGCTGCTGTGCAACGTGCCCGGCGACGCGATCCTGGAGGTGCCACTCGCGCATCCCGCCTATCCGTGGTTCGCGGGGCTGGGGCTGCGCTGGCACGCCGTACCCGCGATCTCGAACATGTGCCTGGAGATCGGGGGTGTCTGCTATCCGTGCGCGCCGTTCAACGGGTGGTACATGGGCGCCGAGATCGGGGCGCGGAACCTGGCCGACCACGACCGCTACGACCAGCTTCCGGTCATCGCCGGGCGGCTCGGGCTGGACGTGCGCAACGAGCGGTCGCTCTGGCGCGACCACGCCCTCGTCGAGCTGAACGTGGCGGTGCTGCACTCCTTCGAGGCGGCCGGGGTGACGATCACCGACCACCACACCGAGTCCCGGCGCTTCCTCACCCACCTGGCCCGGGAGGAGGCGGCGGGGCGGGTCTGCCCGGCCGACTGGTCGTGGATCGTGCCACCGCTGTCGGGCGCGGCCACTCCGGTCTTCCACCGCTACTACGACGACCGCGCGCTCTCACCGGCCTATGTCCACCACCCGAGGATGGTGTAGAACGATATTCTGTAGCGGTCGCGTCGGGAGGGTGTTGCCATGTCGGAGCTGGTGCTTTCATCGGTCGAGCAGGGCGTGCTGACCCTGACGTTCAACCGGCCCGAGCGGCTCAACGCCTGGACGGACGCGCTCGGGCGGCGCTACTTCGACCTGCTGGAGCAGGCGGAGAAGGATCCGGCGGTGCGGGCGATCGTGGTGACCGGCGCGGGCCGGGGCTTCTGCTCGGGCGCCGACTTCGAGACGTTGAGCGCCATCCAGGGCGGCGACTACGCCGCCGAGCCCGACCCGCGTCCCGCCACCTTCCCGACCACGATCAGGAAGCCGATCGTGGCGGCGGTCAACGGCGCCTGCGCCGGGCTCGGCATGGTGCACGCGCTGGTCTGCGACCTGGTGTTCACCTCGGCCGAGGCCAAGTGGACCACGGCCTTCCCGCGCCGGGGCCTGGTCGCCGAGTACGGCCTGTCGTGGGTGCTGCCCCGGCTCATCGGGCAGCAGCGGGCCATGGACGTGCTGCTGTCCGGGCGGGTGTTCACCGGGACCGAGGCCCACGAGCTCGGGCTGGTCAACCGGGTGCTGCCGGGGGAGGAACTGCTGGCCGGGGCCCAGGCGTACGCGCGTGAGCTGGCCGTGCACAGCTCGCCCGCGTCGATGGCGGTGATCAAGCGGCAGGTGTGGGGCGACTGGGACGTGACGCTGGAGGAGTCGGCGCGGGCGGCCGTGCGCGAGATGATGGCCTCGTTCCGCCGCCCCGACTTCGCCGAGGGCGTGGCCAGCTTCCTCGAACACCGGAACCCGGCCTTCCCCTCTCTGTGACCCGCCCGGTGACCAGGCTCGGTGACGCGGCTCAGGCCAGCTTGCGGGCGCCGTCCGCCGGTACGGCCGGCAGGTAGCGGGGCTCGCGCCAGCCGCGCTCGGCGTACGCGGCGCTCACCGCGTCCTGGACCCGCTGGACCCGCTCCTCGGCCACCAGCGCGATCGCCGACCCGCCGAACCCGCCGCCGGTCATCCGCGCCCCCCTGGCCCCGCCCCTGATCGCCGCCTCCACCGCGACGTCCAGCTCCGGCACCGACACCTCGTACTGGTCGCGCAGCGACAGGTGCGAGGCGTTCAGCAGCCCGCCGATCTCGGCCACCGCGCCCGCCCGCAGCAGCCCGATGACCGCCTCGACCCGGTGGTTCTCGGTCACCACGTGCTGCACCCGCTTGCGCTCGTCGCCCTGCAGCACGCTCAGCGCCGCCGGCAGGTCGACGACGTCGCGCAGCGCGGCCACGCCCAGTTTGCCGGCCGCCGACTCGCAGTCGGCCCTGCGCTTGGCGTACTGGCCGTCGGCCAGCTCGTGGTGCACGCGGGTGTCGATGATGAGCAGGCGCAGGCCGTGCGCGGCCAGGTCGAGGGGGACGTTGCGGAAGCCGAGCGAGCGGCAGTCGAGGAAGAGCGCGTGGCCCGCCCGGGACAGGGTGGCGGCGGCCTGGTCCATGATGCCGCAGGGCATGCCGACGAACTCGTTCTCCGCGCGCTGGGCCAGCAGGGCGATCTCCATGGGGGTCTGGCCCAGGCCGTACACCTCGTCGAGGGCGCGGGCGACGGCGACCTCCAGGGCCGCGCTGGAGCTGAGGCCAGCGCCCTGCGGGACGTCGCCGTCGACGGCGAGGTCGGCGCCGCGGACGCGTGCGCCGAGCACGGCGGGGACGCCGGCGGCGTAGCGGGCCCAGCCCTCGGCCGCCTCGGGGGTGGCGAGCGTGATGGGCGCGCCGCCGGCCTGCAGAGACAGCAGCCTGATCGTGGTGTCCTCGCGCGGGGAGAGCGCGACGGTAACGCCCCACGGCACCGCGAAGGGCAGCACGAAGCCGTCGTTGTAGTCGGTGTGCTCGCCGATCAGGTTCACCCGGCCGGGGGCGTGCCAGACGGTGCGCGGCTCGGCGCCGTACGCCTCACGGAAAGCTTCAACAACGCGCATGATCGCACACTCCTCAACATCGGTCCGACCGTAGACTAGCGCCATGGAGGAGCTGGCGGATCCGGCGCTCGGCTCGGTGCGGGTGTTCCTCAAGGCCGACGACAACAAGGCGCGCAAGCTGCGGTACAACCTCGGCGCCGCCCGGGTGCTCACCTTCGGCGGCGCCTACTCCGGTCACATCCGGGCGGTCGCCGCCGCCGGGCTGCGCCACGGCTTCGAGACGATCGGCGTCATCCGCGGCGAGGAGTGCCTGCCGCTCAACCCGTCGCTCGCCTACGCGGCGGCCTGCGGGATGCGCCTGGTGTACCTGGACCGGGCCACCTACCGGCGCAAGCACGAGCCCGAGGTGATCGCGGCGCTGCGCGAGCGGTTCGGCGAGGTGACGATCCTGCCCGAGGGCGGCAGCAACGCCGCGGCCGTACGGGGCTGCGCGGAGCTGCCCGCCGACATCGCGGTGCCGTACGACGTGGTGTGCTGTCCGGTCGGCACCGGGGGCACGCTGGCGGGGATCTCGGCGGGGCTGCCGCCGGGCCGCCGGGCGATCGGCTTCGCGGCGCTGAAGGGCGGCGCCTTCCTGGCGGGCGAGGTGACCAGGCTCCAGCGGGAGGCGTACGGCAGAGCGTGGCACAACTGGTCGCTGGAGCTCGGCTACCACTTCGGCGGCTACGCCCGGACCACCCCCGCCCTCGACGCCTTCGTCGCCAGGCACCCGGTCGAACGGGTGTACGTGGCGAAGATGCTCTACGGCATCGTCGACCTCGCCCGCCGAGGCATCCTTGCCCCCGGCACCCGCGTCGTCGCCGTCGTCACCGGTCAGCCGTCGATCCCCGTCGTCCCAGGCGGCGCACCGACCGGCTTCGACTCGGCCGAGCCGCGCTGACGCAGATCAGACCGAGGGCGGTGATCGCCTGGGCGCAGGTCTCGCCCTCGCGTGGGCGGTACCCACAAACGCGTTGGACACCGCGCTCACCAGGGGACATGCTCTGCCCCATGCGAACAGACACCCCGTCCTCCTGGGACGAGCGCACCACGCTGGACACCTTCCACGACTACGCACGCGCGACCCTGGTGGTCAAATGCGCGGGGCTGACGGACGAGGCGGCGCGGCGGGCGCCGATCCCCACCTCGCCGCTGATGACGGTCGCCGGGCTGGTCAGCCACCTGCGCTGGAACGAGCACTGGTGGTTCGAGTCGATGTTCCTCGGCGAGCCGGACCAGGGCCCGTGGACCGACGAGAACCCGGACGCCGACTTCACGGTCGCGCTGGAGGCGCCGCTGGCCCGGCTCGTCGAGGAGTACGAGGCGCAGTGCGCGCGGGTCCGCGAGAAGATCGCCGGAATCGACCTCGACACGCTCTCCCAGGGCATCGACAGCTCCGGCACCAAGCTGACGCTGCGCTGGGTGATCGGCCACATGACCGAGGAGACCGCCCGCCACAACGGCCATCTCGACATCATTCGCGAACTCCTGGACGGCACGACCGGCTCCTGACGGTGTATCGTCAATTTAGTGACCGGAAAATGGCTTCTGGTCAAACAATTGGCGAAGGGGAGCGTGATGGCGAAGGCGGGCAGGCCGCAGCAGGATGCCGCGCGCCGGCTGGAGCGGGCGCACCGCATCCTTGACGCGGCCGCCGGGCTGATCATGCGGTGGGGCTACGACAAGACCACCATCGAGGATGTCGCCAAGGCGGCGGGCGTCGCCAAAGGCACCATCTACCTGCACTGGAATACCCGCGACGCGCTGTTCGGCGCGCTGCTGCGGCGTGACCGGGTGCTCATGCTGGAAGAGGTGCGCGACGCCCGCCCCGCCACCCTGGGCGAGCTGTTCGGGCTGCTGGCCGGGGCGCTGCAGCGCCGCCCGCTGACCAAGGCCGGCCTGCTCGGCGACTCGGAGGTGCTGGGCAAGCTCACCCGCGAGAAGCGCGACCGCGAGGGCTCCGTCCCGTTCGGCGGCCCCTTCGAGCGCTACCTGGCCGTCCTCCGCGAGCAGGGCGCGCTGCGCGCCGACCGCACCCCGGCCGAGCACCTGACCGTGCTCGGCTCCACCCTGTACGGCTTCCTCATCCTGCAGGGCTACCTGCCGGACGCGCTCAGGTCGTCGGACGAGCGGCTGAGCGAGCTGATCGCCGACGCGGCCGTACGCGCCACGGAGCCGGGCCGGCCGCTGCGGCCCGGCGGGGCCGAGGCGGTCTCCTCGGCGACCGCCGAATATCTCGACGCGGCCGTCGACATCGCGCGGGACAAGCTGCGCGAATCTCTCGGCACTAAGGAGAACGTGACGTGAGAGTCCTTCCCCTCGACTCCGACGCCGCCGACCTCGCGGTCGCGGGCGGAAAAGGCGCCTCGCTCGCCCGGCTGAGCAGGGCGGGGCTGCCCGTCCCCGGCGGCTTCCACCTCACCACCGCGGCCTACCGCGACTTCGTCGCCCGCGACGGCCTGCAGGACGAGATCATGAAGGCGGTCGCCGAGGCCGCGCCCGAGGAGGCGGCACGGCGGATCGCCGGGCTGTTCGCCGCTCGCGAGCTGCCGGACGAGACCGCCGGGGAGATCCGCCGCGCCCACGCCGCGCTCGGCCCGGACGTGCCCGTCGCCGTGCGCTCCTCGGCCACCGCCGAGGACCTGCCCGAGATGTCGTTCGCCGGGCAGCAGGACACCTACCTCAACATCCGCGGCGAGGCGCTGCCCGACGCCGTCAAGCGCTGCTGGGCCTCGCTGTGGACCGCCCGCGCCATCGCCTACCGCGCCCACCACCGGGTGCCGCAGGGCGAGGTGGCGCTCGCCGTGGTCGTCCAGGAACTCGTCGACGCCGACGCGGCCGGCGTCCTGTTCACCGCCGACCCGGTCAGCGGCGCGCGCGACCGGCTGGTGATCAACGCCTCGTGGGGGCTCGGCGAAGCCGTCGTCGGCGGCCAGGTCACCCCCGACACCGTCGTCGTCTCCGGCGGGCGGGTCGTCGATGAACGCGTCGCGGACAAGACCGTGATGACCGTGCGCACCCCCGACGGCACCCGCGAGGAGCCGGTGCCCGCCGACCGGCGCCGGACGCCGGTGCTCGACGCGGCCCAGGCCGTCCGGCTCGCCGCGCTCGGCACGGAGATCCAGCGCCTGTACGGCATGCCGATGGACATCGAGTGGGCGCTCCGCGACGGACGCCTCCTCATCCTGCAGGCCCGCCCGATCACCGGCCTCAGGCAGCCCGTCGAGGAGTGGAACGACAGCCTCGGCGACATGTGCCTCTGGACCGCCGCCAACCTCGGCGAGGCCATCCCCGACGTGATGACCCCCTGTACCTGGTCCCTGGTGCAGATCTTCATCCGCGAGGCCATGTCGGCCAGCTCCATCCCCGGCTTCGCCCTGGTCGGCAACATCGGCGGGCGCTTCTACATGAACCTCAGCGTCGCCTACACCCTGGCCAGGGCCGTCGGCGCGGGCGGCAGGCTCGGCGCGATCGAGCAGGTCTTCGGCAGGCTCCCGGCGGGGCTGGAGGTGCCGCTGCTGCCCGGCTCGCGCTGGCGGATCATCCGCGCCGTGGTCCCGACGGCGGTCAGGCTGCGCAGGCGGGTGCGGGCCAACACCCGGCGGCTGCCCGCCTTCGCGGCCACCGCGCGGGAGCGGTGCGAGCGGCTGAAGGCCCGGGCGGAGGGCGCGGGCAGTGCGGGGGAGCTGGCCGGGCTGTGGGAGGCGGAGCTGCTGCCGTACCTCGTGGAGGCCTGTCAGATGTTGGAGGCGGCGGGGCGGCAGGGTGGGTCCTCGCTGGTGATGACCCGCGAACGGTTGGCGAAGTTGGCCGGAGAGGTGGCCGCCGAGGCCATGCTGACCGGCGCGAACGCCGGGGGAGAGCTGGCCAGTCTCGGGCCGATCGTCGGGCTGGGCAAGCTGGCCGCGGGCGAGATCGACAGGGACGCCTTCGCCAGGATGTACGGCCACCGCGGGCCGCACGAGTTCGAGGTGTCCACGCCCCGGCCCGGTGAGGACCCCGCGTGGATCGACGCGCAGCTCGCCGGGGCGCACGAGCGGACCGACACGCTCCTGAACCGCCAGCGGGAGGCCCGCGAGGCCGCCTGGGCGCGCTTCGCCCAGCGGTATCCGGGCAAGGTGGACAGGATGCGCGAGCAGGTCAGGCGGTGGAACGCCATCGTTCGTGACCGGGAGACGACCCGCTCGGAGGTGGTCCGCGTCTTCTGGGCGCTGCGCGCGTTCGTGCTGCGGGCCGGCGAGCTGACCGGCCACGGCGACGACCTGTTCTTCCTGTCCGTCCAGGAGATCGTCGACGTCCTGCGCGGCCACGCGGACGCGCTGGACCGCGTCCCGGCCCGTCGGGCCACCTACGAGCTGTACGCCGGCCTGCCCGCCTACCCCACGCTGATCGTCGGCGCGTTCGACCCGGTCAGGTGGGCGGCGGACCCGGACCGGCGCGGCGACATCTTCGACGCCCGCGGCGGTTCCGCGCCGATCGGCGACACCGTCTCGGGCTTCCCCGGCGCGCCCGGCGTGGTCGAGGGCGTCGCCCGGATCATCGAACGGCCCGAGGACGGCGACCGCCTCAAACCGGGGGAGATCCTGGTGACCACGCTGACCAACATCGGCTGGACGCCCATGTTCCCGCGCGCCGCCGCCGTGGTCACCGACATGGGCGCGCCGCTCTCCCACGCCTCGATCGTGGCCCGCGAACTCGGCATCCCGGCCGTCGTCGGCACCGGCAACGCCACGGTACGGCTGCGCGACGGCGACCGCGTCAGGGTCGACGGCGAACGAGGCACTGTCGAGGTTCTGGAAAGCTGACGCCGTCCCCTGCGAACCTCCCGGCGATCAAGGGCGTCTCATCTGTGGGATCGGATGGCGTGCGGCCAACCGGCTCTCCTCCATGGCGACGCCGCCCCGGCCGTCAACGCCGGGGCGGCGCGTTATCTCGCCAATGAGATACCGTGTTGGATATGGACAATCTTCCTGAGGTCATCGCGGAGCTGAGCGCGCGGCGCAGGGAGTCAGGCCTGTCCCAGACCGAGGTGGCCGCCAGGATGGGGACCTCCCAGTCGGCCGTGGCCCGGCTCGAGAGCGGCGACGGCGACGTCCGCGCCTCCACCCTGGACCGGTACGCGGCGGCCATCGGTCACCGGATCAACATGGAGGTGCAGGGCATGGCCCCGAACCCGCTTCTCATCGACGTCCCAGGCCGCCCCTGGCAGCCGGCCCCCGCCCCCTTCCGGCCCGAGCCCGTCGCCCCGTACTCGGGGACGGCCGCCTTCCAGGTGCCCGACCCGGTCGCCGAGCGGCTGTTCGAGCGGCGGATCGTGCTCGCCCACGGGGAGCTCACCGAGGAGCGGGGCACCGCCTGGTGCGGGCAGCTCCTCACGCTCGGCGCGGCCGGGCGGGCGCCGATCACCCTGCACGTGAGCATCCCCGACGGCGACCTCGGCGCGGCCCTCACCCTCATGGACACCCTGGACGCGCTCACCGTCGAGGTCCACACCATGGTCACCGGCCGCCTCGGCGGTCCCGCGCTGGGCCTGCTCGGCGCGGTCACCAGCCGCCGGGCCTCTCCCGGGGCCATCATCCGGCTGGGTGAGCCCAAGGTGACGGCGTCGGGTAACGCCCACGAGCTGGCCACGGCGGAGGGGGAGACACGACGCATGCTCGACACGCTCTACCTGCGGCTGTCCAGGCTGACCGGGCGCGAGCCGGACGAAGTCCGCGCCGACGCCCGCCGCGGCCGCCTGCTCTCGGCCGCCGAGGCGGTCGACTACGGCCTCCTCGACTCCCTCACCGAGGGCCGCGCCTAGGAGCCCGGGACTCATACGGCCCTCAGGCGAACACGTCGGTGACGTATCTGGTCTGTTCGCGTTCCATCTCGGTCAGCCAGGTCTCGGCCTGCTCGGGGGTGGCGCCGGTGGCCTCCTGGTAGATCCGCAGGCAGGTCTCGTGTACGGCGGGCGCCATCCGCCGCGCGTCGCCGCAGACGTAGAAGGTGGCGCCCTGCCGTACCAGGTCGATGACCTCGGAGCGGTCGGACCAGAGGCGGTCCTGGACGAAGCGGATCCCGTCCTCGGGCCGCTCGGAGAAGGCGGGGCGGAGCGAGAGTGCGCCCGCCCGCTCCCACTCGGCGAACTCGTCGCGGTAGAGCAGGTCCACGTCGGGGGCGTCGCAGCCGAAGAACAGCAGCGCCGGGGCGGGGGTCACGCCCTCGGCCTGCGCGCGGAACATCCGTTCCTGGACGAAGCCGCGGAAGGGCGCGACCCCGGAGCCCGCGCAGACCATGACCACGGGCATGGCCAGCGAGCGCGGCGGATGGAAGGACACGTCCGAGGGGCGTACCGTGACGGCCACCTTGGTGCCGGGCCTGGCACCGGCCAGGTAGGTGGAGGCGGCCCCCTCGTAGCGGCCGGAGCCGGACAGCGCGGGCGCGCTGAGCACGGCGATGGTGAGCGTGGCGTGGTCCTCGCTCCACAGCGGCGAGGAGGAGATGGAGTACTGCCGCGGGCTCAGCGGCGGCAGCATCTGCAGGTACGCCGCGAACGGGAGCTGGACCGAGGGGAAGCGCTCCAGCAGGTCGAGCAGGCTGACCCGCTTGTCCAGCACCTCGGCGGTGTAGGCGGTGTCGTCGGCGACGAGCGCCTGCAGCGCCTGCCTCTCCGGCGGGCAGGAGGTGGCCGCGGCCAACTGGCCGATGTGCCGGCGCCCGGCGGGCAGGGCCAGCTCGACGTAGCTGGACAGCAGCTCGCCGACGGTCACCGGCCGTCCGGTGGGCAGGAACGTCTGCGCGCCCGCTCCGGCGGTGACGACGATCTGGGCGTCGTAGGAGAGGTCGAACCGGCTGAGCACCCGGTCCACGACGGCGGCCGGGTTGAGCGGCAGCACCGCGAGGTAGTCGCCCGCGCGGTAGGTCGAGCCCTCGGGCAGGGCGATCTCGAGATGCCGCTTGGGGCGGGCGTTCGGGGCGGTCATGTCGACCAGTTCGCGGTTGGCGACGACGGTGCCCAGGGACAGGTCGTTGCGCCGCAGCAGCGGCTCGCGGGCGGGGCCGACGAACTCCACCTCGAACGGTGCCACGGCGGCGGGCTCCGCCCGCTGCTGGCCGAACTCGGCGCCGAGCCGGTCCCAGAGGTCGTCGTACCAGGCGTCGAAGTCGCCGAACAGGTCGCCGCGGGCGTTGGCCTCGCCGCGGTCGAGCAGCCGCCGCGCCCCGGCGGCGGCCAGGTGCGCGTCCACGGCCTTGGGCACGGCCTGGTAGGTGCGCGCCCAGTCCTTGTTGCCGCACCCGAACACGGCGTACCGCACCCCGTCCAGCGCCCCGCCCACCAACCCCTCCACCCAAGTCACGAAATTTCGGGCATTGTCGGGTGGGAGGCCTTCGTAGGAGGCGGTCACGATGACCACGGCGCCCTCGGCGGGCAGGTGCCCGGCGGCGCTGTCGAGGGTCCCGAGCGTGGGGGTGTACCCGCGCAGCCGCGCGTCGTTGGCGATGCGCTGCGCGAAGGACTCGGAGGTGCCGGAGTTCGACCCGTACAGCACGCGGATCGGGATGCCGTTCGCGGTCGACACGGCGTGCTGCAGCGGGGCCTCGGCCGCGGCGGCCTCGGTGACGATCTTCGTGGGCCTGCGGCGGGCGTGCACGGCGAAGCCCTCCGGCTTCATCGTCAGCGTCTCGCGGATCTTCAGCTCGTAGCCGGGGTCGGCGACCGACAGGTCGAAGCGCTGCAGCAGCATCGCCAGGAACAGCACCGACTCCTGCAGCGCGAACCCGCGCCCGATGCACGCGCGGGCCCCGTTCCCGAACGGCTTCCACGCGTTGGGCGGCAGTTGCTCGGCTCGCTCGAAGGAGAACCGGTCAGGGTCGAACCGCTCGGGCTCCGGCCACACCGCGGGGTCGCGGTGCAGCGTCGGGGTCAGCACGAGCAGCGTGTCGCCGCGCCGTACCTGGTAGCGCCCGCCGATCGTGGTCTCCTCCGCCAGCGGATGCACGGCGAAGGCCGGAGCGGTCGGCCACAGCCGCAGCGTCTCCTTGAGGATCTGGTCCAGGTATCCCAGCTGGGCGAGGTCCTCGAAGCGCGGAGCCCGCGCGCCGAGCACCCGCTCGACCTCCTCGCGCGCCCTGGCCAGCACCTCGGGGTGGCGCAGCAGCTCGTACAGGGTGAAGGTGAGCAGCCCGCTGGTGGTCTCGTGCCCGGCGATCAGGAAGGTGACCATCTGGTAGCGGACGTTCTCGTCGCTCAGCCGTTCACCGGTCGCCGGGTCGGTCGCGGTGAGCATCGTGTCGAGGATGTCGTGCTCGCCCTCGGCAGAGGGGTGGCGGCGCCGCTCGGCGATGAGCTGGTCGGCGATGGAGTACATGAGGGCCTTGTCCTCGTCGTACTGCCGCCGGGTGAGTAGCATCAGCCGGTTCTGCACCGGCAGCCGCCGGGTCCGCGCGCCCGACTCCTCCAGCGCGCGGACCATCGAGGTGACGAACGGGTGCATCCGGTCGGTGTACAGGCTGTTGAAGCGGTAGCCGAACGAGCACAGCGCGATGGTGTCCAGGGTCAGCCGGGTGGTGTTGTCGGCGACGTCGATGCGGTGGGCCGGGCCCTGGCGCTCCCACTTGAGCATGACCTGCTCGGCGATGTCGGTCATCCCGTCGAACATCGACCGCAGCGCGGCCGGTCCGAACGCGGGCATGAGGATCCGGTGCGCGCGCTGCCAGCTCTCCTCGCCGGTCTCCGCGGTGAACAGCCCGTCTCCGGCGAAGTCGCGCACCTGGCGCAGGGGAGGGTGCAGCTTCTTCTCGAAGCGGCTCTCGTCGCACAGCTCGTCGGTGAGCTCCTGGCTGCTGACCACGATGATGTCGCCGCCGGGCAGTTGGAGCCTGACGATGGGGCCGTGCTCCCCGGCGATCCTCATGAGGCCCTGGACGGGGTTGTGTGTGTCCATCTGGGGCAGATTGCCCACTACAGGGACGGGGCGCGGTTGCGGAATCGTCTCGTGCATGCGGATGTCTCCTCCTCGTACCGCCAGCCTAAGTGATGACTTCATCAGCTTTGATGGCCAGGTCAGTAAAGTGATGGCTATCACTGGTGATTTAGGGTGGTGGCATGACCTCACGGGTGGAACGGCGCAAGGCGGCGACGCGCCGCAAGCTCATCGACGCCGCGCGCACGCTGCTCGCCAGGGAAGGCGCCCAGCAGTCGAGCATCCAGGAGATCACCGAGGCCGCCGATGTCGGATTCGGCTCCTTCTACAACCACTTCGAGAGCAAGGCGGAGCTCTTCCAGGTCGCGATCGCCGACGTGCTGGAGGAGATCGGCCAGACCCTGGACCGCATCAGGGCGGACATCGACGACCCCGCGGAGGCGTTCACCCTCTCGGTCCGGGTGACCGCCCGCGCGGTCCGCGCCAACCCCCAGATCGCCCGCGTCGTCGACCAGTACGGCCTGTCCTACCTCGACTCCGAGTACGGCCTGGCCCCCCGGGCCCTCGCCGACATCCGCGCGGCGGTCGACGCGGGCCGCTTCCACCTGGTCGACCCCTACCTGGCCCTGGCCAGCACCGGAGGCTCCCTGCTCGCCCTGCTGCACCTCTGGCTGGCCCGCCCCGGCCTGGTCGGCGACACCGCCTGGGACGACCTCGCCGAACAGCTCCTGCGCAGCTTCGGCATGGACCCGGCCGAGGCCCGCGCCATCGCGACCAGGCCGCTCCCCCAAGCCTGATCGTGGCCGCGCCTAGCCGGGCCAGGGTTCGTACCCAGGTGGCCGGTAGTCGCCGTCCACGCCCACGCGGCCCGACCAGCCGTGGCGTTCGCACGTCACCACCACCGACGCCCGGACGACGTTGCGGTGACGCCCCGGCGTATGGCGGGGGACCATGCGCTCCGGCTCCCAGCCGGTGATGCTCAGCCCGTCGGTGTGCGGGTTGACCTGGCACATCGGTCTCTGCGCGGACATACGACCTCCAACCCCATGCACAAGCATGGATCGCTGTGGGGCGGGGGTCAGGGTCAGTAAAACACACCGCCCGGAGGCCGATCGGGGCCCGTCCGGTTTCCGATTCCTTGGCGCGGAACTCGCGGATGCCTTGCGCGGCGATGGGTGGACGGAGATGCGGCGGGGGTATGAAGTGCGCGGGTCCCCCCGGTCGAAGACGCACTGAAGGCGGGGGATCGTGGCAGACGGCAGTAACGAGAAGCAGCAGCAGCTCGATCAGTATCGAGTCGATCCGCAGGACACCCAGCTCACCACCGACCAGGGCGTCCGGATCGACGACACCGACAACTCCCTGTCGGTGGGCGAGCGCGGCCCGACGGTGCTGGAGGACTTCCACTTCCGCGAGAAGGTGATGCGCTTCGACCACGAGCGCATCCCGGAGCGAGTGGTGCACGCGCGCGGGGCGGGCGCCTACGGCGAGTTCCAGGTGTACGAGTCGCTGGCCGAGTACACCTGCGCCGACTTCCTGTCCGACCCCTCGCTGCGCACGCCGGTGTTCGTGCGCTTCTCGACGGTGGCCGGATCGCGCGGATCGGCCGACACGGTGCGGGACGTGCGCGGCTTCGCCACGAAGTTCTACACCCGGCAGGGCAACTACGACCTGGTGGGCAACAACTTTCCGGTCTTCTTCATCCAGGACGCGATCAAGTTCCCCGACTTCGTGCACTCGGTGAAGCCCGAGCCGCACAACGAGATCCCGCAGGCCCAGTCGGCGCACGACACCTTCTGGGACTTCGTGCAGTTGCAGCCCGAGTCGATGCACATGGTCATGTGGCTGATGTCGGACCGGGCGATCCCCCGCAGCTTCCGGATGATGCAGGGCTTCGGCGTGCACACCTTCCGGCTGGTCAACGCCCAGGGGCGCGGCACCTTCGTGAAGTTCCACTGGCGGCCGATGCTCGGCACGCACTCGCTGCTGTGGGAGGAGGTGCTGCGCATCCAGGGCAACGACCCGGACTTCAACCGGCGCGACCTCTGGGAGGCGATCGAGCGGGGCGCCTACCCGGAGTACGAGCTGCACGTGCAGCTGGTGCCCGAGGAGGACGAGCACAAGTTCGACTTCGACCTGCTGGACGCCACCAAGATCCTCCCTGAGGAGATCGTGCCGCTGCGGCCGATCGGCAAGCTGACCCTCAACCGCAACCCGGACAACTTCTTCGCCGAAACCGAGCAGATCGCCTTCTGCACGGCGAACGTCGTCCCCGGCATCGACTTCACCAACGACCCGCTGCTGCAGGGGCGAAACTTCTCCTACCTGGACACGCAGCTGATCCGGCTCGGCGGCCCCAACTTCCCGCAGATCCCGATCAACCGGCCGATCGCACCGGTGTTCAACGACCAGCGCGACGGCTACCACCAGCACATGATCCACCAGGGGCAGACGAGCTACTCGCCCAATTCGATCAGCGGCGGCTGCCCGATGACCGGCGCGATGAGCGGCCGGACGCACGACGTGTTCAGGCACTACCAGGAGCGGGTGGACGGCGAGAAGATCCGCAGGCGCAGCCCCAGCTTCGCCGACCACTACAGCCAGGCGACCCTGTTCTGGAACAGCATGTCGGACTGGGAGAAGCAGCACATCGTGGACGCCTTCCGCTTCGAGCTCGGCCACGTGCACCGCCGCTACCTCAAGGAGCAGGTGGTCGAGCGGCTCGCCAACGTCGACCACGGCCTGGCCGCCCAGGTCGCCGCGGGGCTCGGCATGCCGGCTCCCGCCATGACCGTCACCAATCACGGCCGGTCCTCACCGGCGCTCAGCCAGGCCAACGAACCGCGCGACTCGATCGCCACCCGGAAGATCGCGATCCTGGTGGGCGACGGCACGGACGCGGGACAGGTCGATCCGGTCCGCCAGGAGCTGGAGGCGCAGGGGGCGATCTGCGAGATCGTCGCGCCGCGCGAGGGCCGGTTGGGGTCGCTGACAGTGGACCGGCAGGTCAGCGCGGCCTCCTCGGTGCTGTACGACGCCGTCCTGCTCGCGGCGGGCAAGGAACTGGCCACCGACGGGTATGTCGTCCAGTTCGTCCGCGAGGCGTTCCGGCACGGCAAGGCCATCGGCGCCCTCCCGGGCAGTGAGCCTCTGCTGGACGCCGCCGGGCTTCCCGGCAGGCAGGGCGTGGTCGACCCGGAGACGGGCGACGCGTTCGTCGAGCGGTTCAGCCAGGCGGTGGCCGCCCACCGCCACTTCGACCGGGACACGGCCGCCTTCCCCGCCTGACCCCGTGGGCAGTGAAGGAGCGGCGGCTCGAGCAGGAGTTGCGATATCGACCCCACGAGCTCAAGGATGAAGAAGGTATCGAGGTTCGATACGTACAAGGGGTCGGATGGCTATTACTGGCTCATCAGCAAAGACGGAAAAGCCAAGGTCAAGACCGGATATAAGTGGAATTAGCGGCAGTGTTTCACGTATATCTCCGCCTCGTTAGCGACGACGGGGACCCGGGCGCCGTGACCAGGGCCCTCGGCGTCGAGCCGGACCGGACCACCCGGTCCGGCGAGCGGTCCGCCAAGACGGGCAAGACCTACGGGTTCAGCTCGTGGCGGGCCGCCGTCGGCCGGGATGTGGACGCGGACGGTCTGGACGCGGTCTTCGGCGGCCTGCTGTCGTGGGACGCGCACCGGCTGCGCGACCTCGGCTGGGAGGTCTCGTTGATCGTGGTGCAGGAGTTCCGCGACCGGGACGACCCCGGAGAGAAGGGGATATCGGTGAGCGCGGACCTGGTCCGGTGGCTGGCGGACGCGCGAGCCGGTCTGGAAATCGACCAGTATCTGTACTGAAATCGAACTTTATGCCACCACCCCACATCAAAGCCCTCGGAATCCGCGAGCGATGGGTGGGGTGGCATGGCGACGGCGCTGCTAGACGGGGATCCTCAGCGGCTTGGCGGGTACTGGCTGGCGGGACGCCTGGGCGCGGGCGGCCAGGGAGTGGTCTACGAGGCGTACACCGAGGACGGCCACCGCGTGGCGATCAAGGTGCTGCACGGCGACCAGGCCGCCCAGCTCGGCCGCGAGGCCACGGCCGCCCAGCGGGTCGCCTCCTTCTGTACGGCGAGCGTGATCGACGCCCACCTCGACGGGCCCCGGCCGTACATCGTCAGCGAGTACGTGGAAGGGCCGAGCCTGCGCAAGGCTGCCGCCGACGGCCGCAGGTTCACCGGCGGTGACCTGCACCGGCTCGCCACGGCCATCGCGACGGCGCTGACGGCGATCCACGACGCCGGAGTGATCCACCGGGACCTGAAACCGGACAACGTGCTGCTCGGCCCGGACGGCCCGCGGGTGATCGACTTCGGCATCGCCAGGACCCTGGAGATGCCGCTGACCGCGACCGGGCTGGTGACCGGCACGCCCACCTACATGGCGCCGGAGGTCTTCACGGGGCAGCGGGCCGGCGCACCCGCCGACGTGTTCGCCTGGGGCGGCATCGTGATGTTCGCGGCGATCGGCGCCGACCCGTTCGAGGCGGAGAGCCTGGGCGGGGTCATGCACCGGGTGCTGTCGGCGAGCCCGGACCTCGAGGTGCTGCCCGGCCCGCTGCGCCCCCTGGTGGCCGCCGCGCTCAGCAAGGACCCGCTCGAACGTCCCACCGCGCGGGCGCTGCTGCTCGCCCTGGTCAGCGGCGGCGGAGGGCTCGACACCGCGCGGCTGCTCGCCGAGGGGGACAGGGCGGCCGTCCAGGTCGGCGTGCCCTCCGACGACCCGGGCCTGGGCGCGCTGGCCGAGCAGGCGTACGCGTCGCTCGGCCCGGACGAGCGCGAGCTGGCCGCCGAGGTGTTCCTGCGGCTGGTCACCGTGGACGAGCGGGGCGAGCTCGTGACGCGGCGGGCCGCCCTGGCCGAGCTCGTGGAGGGCAGGGCGCTGCCCGTGGTCGCGGCGATCACCCGGACGCTTGAGGTGTTCGGCTACCTGGTGTCCAGGTCCGGGGATGAGCTCTGGCTGGCCAGGCCCGCGCTGACGCACGCCTGGCCGCGGTTCCGCCGCTGGATCGACGCCAACCGGGACGGTCTCGCCGTACACCGGGAGATCCTGGGGGCGGCGCGGCGCTGGGAGGCGGCGGGACGCAGGGACGGCGACCTGTTCCAGGGCAGCGGTCTGGAGAACGCGCTGCAGTGGGCGGCGACCGCGCGCAGGAACATCACGCTCGCCTCGGCCGAGCGCGACTTCCTCGAAGCCTCTGCGGGGCGCACTCGGCGCCGGGCCAGGCGGAACCGGCTGGTCTCGCTCAGTCTGGCCGGGCTCCTGGTGATCTCGCTGGTGGCGGGCGGGCTGGCCGTACACCAGAGTGTCCTCGCCGACGAGCGGGCGGAGCGGATCGCGGCGCAGCGCGACCAGGCGGAGGCGGCGCGGATCGCCACGGTCGCGGGCACGCTGCGGCGCACGGATCCGCGGCTCGCGATGCTGCTCAGCGCCGCCGCCTGGCGGCTGGACCGCACCCCGCAGACCAGGGCCGCGCTCACCGCCTCACTCGCCCAGCGCGAGAGCGCGATGTTCAAGGACCCGGCGGGGTCCTCCGAGACCGTCAGGGTGCTCAGCGCGGACGGGCGCACCCTGGCCAGCGTCGGCGAGGACGCGGCCCGGCTGTGGGACGTACGCACCGGCAGGCGGACCGGGGGGATCACGAAGCTGGGGATGGCCGGGGAGCAGGTGGCGAGCGTGGCGCTGTCGCCCACGGGCCGTACCCTCGTCGTGCAGACCGACGCGCGGGTGCGAGCCTGGGACCTGCGGAGCGGCAAGACGATCAGAACCTGGACCTTCGACCGCCGCCTCAACCTCCGCGACAGCGGGGGCGGCGCGTCCATCGGCCCCGCCGACCGCTTCGCGCTGATCACCATGAACACCCGCGACCACGCGTGGGACCTCGCCACCGGCACCCGGACCATGCTGCCGGCCCAGGCCGGGGTCATGGCCCCCCGGGGATCCTCCGTCTTCGTGATGACCGAGAAACCGGCAGTGGAACGCTGGAGCCTGCCGGGACTGAGACTCCAGAAGAGCCTCGGCGCGTACGGCCTGGCGAGATGTGTGAACTGCGGCCCTCCCGAGGCGGTGAGCCCGGACGGCAGGTGGCTGGCGCAGTCGCTGGAGAAGGTCCTCCGCCTGACCGACCTCACGGACGGCTCCATCGAGGAGATCGGCGACCTCGACGGGGCGGGAACCCAGGGCAGTTGGAACCACGGGGCCGCGACCTTCAGCCAGGACGGGCGGCTCATCGCCACGGTGACCGGCACCGGCGTGCAGTTCTGGCGGGCCGCCGACACCCAGCTCCTCACCTCGGTGACGGTGCAGGGCAACGGGGACGAGCCCCCGGCGGCCGCGTTCGATCCGGACGGGCGCACGTTCCGCTACCTCGCCGGAGACCGGGTGTTCTCGGTCGACATCGCCGACCTGGCGGCCGTACCCCCGGAGAGCGGGCTGAACACGGTGACGCTGAGCCCGGACGGGCGGCTGATGGCGGCGTCGGACATGACCTCCGGCGCCACCCTGCGGGACTCGCGCGGCGGGAAGGCGATCGGCGCGATCCCCGGCGAGGGGGAACTGGCGAGCGCCGCCTTCGACGCGACGGGGCGGCTGGCCGCGGTCAGCCACCACAGCTCAGGCGAGATCACCGTCATGGACGTCGGCTCGCGGGCCGTACTGCGCGAGGTCGCTCCCGGCGCCGGGGACCTTGAGCCCGCCGTCCTGGCCTTCAGTCCCGACGGCACCCGGCTCGCGGCGATCCTGAGCAGCCCGGACGACGGGCGGGCCGTGATCAAGCACAGGATCGGGCTGTGGGAGTGGAAGACCGGCCGCCGGCTCTGGACCGCCGACCTGGGCGAGCTGACGGACCTGGCCTTCTCGCCCGACGGGAGGCGGCTCGCCGTCGCCGGCGCAAAACCGCGCCTCGTCGACGCCGCCACCGGCAGGCCCGCCGGCGAACCCTTCGGCGGGGGCGGGACCAAGGTGTTCTTCACCCGGTCCGGACGGGCGGTGGTGGTGCTGGACGAGCGCGGGCGGCTGACCCTCTGGGACGCCGCCGCCCCGGGACGTGGCGTGCCGGTCACGCAGGGGAGGTTCGGCGGCGTGCCGGTCGCGGCGTACTCGCCGCGCGAGGACGTCGTCGCGGTGGGGACGAGGGACGGACGGGTTCAGCTCTTCGACCCGGTCGCCGGCACCCTCCTCGGGACGCTCATGGACACGGGTGGGGGACAGGACCCGGACCTGGGCGAGTCGCGGTCGGTGGTGTTCACGGCCGGCGGGGCCGCCGTGGCGGCCGTCGGCGGGAACGGCGTCGTGCGCGAGTGGCCGGTGGAGCCGGAGCGGGTCACCAAGGCGGTGTGCGCTCGGGCGGGGAGCACGCTCAGTCCGCAGGAGTGGGGGGTGCACGTGCCGAACGTGCCGTACACCGAGGTGTGCCCGCGGTGATGGCGGTGTGGCAAGTCCACGCAAAGCCGGAGGCCACCCCCCAAGGCGGCGGTTTCGGGCAAGGGACGGTGGGCATGCGCCGAAGATGAGGACTCCGCGTTCACCCTTCCTTGACAGCACGCTCTCCATGCTGACCGGCGGCTATGCCTGGCTGCCCGGGCTGCGCCGCCGTACCGCGGGGCCGATGGTTCACACGCGCGTGATGGGGCAGCGCGCCGTCGCCCTGCGCGGCCCCGAGGCCGTGCGGTTCTTCTACGACGAGCGCCATGTGGCGCGGGCGACGGCCCTGCCCGAGCCCGTGCAGGCCACGCTCACCGGCAAGCGCGCGGTGCACACCTTGGACGGCCCGGCGCATCGCGAGCGGAAGGCGATGTTCATGTCCGTCCTGGCGGACCAGGACCGCGCCGCCGACCTGGTCGAGCAGGTCTGCGCGAGCTGGGACGAGCGGGCAAGCGGGTGGCCCGGCCTGCCGCGGGTCGTGGTGTTCGACGAAGCCGCCCGGGCCCTCGGCGAGGGCGTCTGCCGCTGGGCCGGTGTTCCGCTCGGCTCCGCCGAGGTCGACGGCCTGGCCCGCGACATGGTGACGCTGGTCGACGGGTTCGCCACGCTGGCCCCTCGGCACTGGTGGGCCCGGCGGGCGCGGGCCCACCGTGAGGAATGGCTGGCCGGCCTGCTCGGCGACCGGACCGCCGTGCCCGCGGGCTCGGTGGCCGACATCGTGCGGCAGCACCGGGAGAACGGCGAGCGGCTGAACCCGCTGACGGCCGCGGTCGAACTGCTCGGCATCATCCGCCCCACCGTCGCGGTCGCCTGGTACGTCGCGTTCGCGGCGCACGCGATGCACCGCTGGCCGCAGAATCGGGAGTGGCTGAAGAGCGGCGATCCCGCCTACGCCGACGCGTTCGCGCAGGAGGTTCGCCGCTTCTACCCGTTCGCCCCCTATGTCGCCGCCCGTGCCGTGAAGGATCTGACCTGGGTCGGCGAGCCGATCCCCGAAGGCACCCTGATCCTGCTCGACCTGTACGGCCAGAACCACGACGCCGGGCTGTGGGACGCTCCCTACTCCTTCGACCCGGAGCGTTTCGTCGGCGCCACGGTCGGCCGCGACGACCTGGTCCCGCAGGGCGGTGGCGATCCGTACACCGGTCACCGCTGCCCCGGCGAGGCGGTCACCGTCGCTCTGCTACGTGCTCTGGCCGTACGGCTGGCGCGGCTGCGTTACACCGTGCCGCCGCAGGACCTGTCGATCTCCTTGCGCCGCATCCCGACCCGCCCGCGCAGCGGTTTCGTCATCACCGGCGTCCACACGACCGGCGCCCAGGACACACCGGTCCGGACGCCCGAACCGGCAGCCCGCCCGTCGGGCACACCGCGAGCTTGACGGGTGGCCGGCGAATCAGCACGCCGGCCCCTCCTGGCACCCGGCTCGACGACGAGGCGATGGACCCTGTGCCAGCCGTCCTGAGCCGTCTCACCACGCATGTCCGGCGGGGTAACCCACCAGGCCGACCGGGATGTCCGGCCCGGCCGCGGCGATCACGCGGGCGGCCGAGACCGGGGTGAAGCCGCCGTACAGCTCGATGAGCTGGGCGGCGCCGTCCGCGACCAGTTCGGCGGCGACGGCCGGCGCGGCGGCGGCGTCGGGGACGGCGACGAAGGTGGCCGTGCCGCCCTCGTGCTCGCGGACAGCCCGGTCGATCGCCGGGTCCGCGCCCTGCTGGAGGTAGAGGAAGGCGCCCGCCAGCCGCTCGCCGGACTCCGCGCGGAGCTTGTAACGGGCCACGCTGGTCAGCGACTCCATGCCGAACATGACCGTGCCCACGGGTACCCGGCCGTCGATCGCCTCGATCACCCTGGCCGCCGCCGCGGGCCCGAACCCGCCGCACAGCTCCACGCTCCGGGCGCCGTCGCCGATGAGTTCGAGCGCGGCCCGCGCCGCCGCGACGTTGTCGGGCACCCCCACGATCGTCATCCGGTGGTCGCCGTTCACCTGGACGACGCGGTCCATCGGGTCGAGGTTGATGATCGCTCTGACGCTTCCCATGCCGCCCCCTTCTCCGGTGCTGTGCTGTTCCCCTCTTCTAACGTGCCCTTCACGGCCAATGGTCATCTGCTCTCAGCGGGTGATGCGGATGCGCACGATGTCGGTGCGGTGCTCGGTGACGCCGTAGGCGAGTGGCACATCGCCGTGCCCGAAGACCGTCTGCAGCGTCCGGGCCAGCGGATAGCCCACCGGCACACGCAACGCGTCGGCCCCGTGATCGGAGGCGAGCACGGCTTCGAGGTCGGTGACCGTCCGGGCGGCCGGGTGCAGGGCCACCCGGTCGAGGAACGTGAACAGGTCCGTGTCGATGTCGAGCATCGGACTCGGGTCGATCTCGTCCGCGCCGATCCGCGACGGCACGTAGTCCCGCATGTACGCCGCCCGCACGTCGTCCACGCTGAAGATGCGCGTCACCTGCCACACCGGCGTCCGGGCCGGCAGGGCCAGCGCCTCGGCCGCCGCGGGCGGGCTCGGCACGGTGTCGCACGCCGAGGCGACCAGCTCGACCGTGTGCCCCGCCAGCTGGATGCGGTCCCGGTAGGCGAGGATCTTCGACATGCTCAGCGGCGCCAGGTCGTGACTGCCGGCCACGAACGTCCCGATGCCCCAGCGCCGGATCACCGCACCCTCGATGGCCAGGACGCCGAGCGCCTCGCGGACGGTGCCGCGGCTCACGTCCAGCATCTCGGAGAGGTCCTGCTCGGTCGGCAGGCGGTCACCCGGCTGGAACTTCTCCCGCAGCAACGCCCGCAGGCCGTGCAGCGTCGCCTGCGCCGCGGTATCACGTCGGCCCATCGTGGGCTCCCTTCGTCACGCTGCCCGGGTGCCCCCCGCGTCCGAGGACACCGGGGGGAGATGTCCTACCAGACATGATCGAGCACCCGGAGCGTGTTGCCGCCCACGACCTTGCCGATCTCGTCGTCGCTGTAGCCGTGCCTGACGAGCCAGCCGATGATGTTGGTGAAGTTCTCCGCCGGGTTCTCCAGCCCGTCCACGTAGGCGACGGTCGGGTGGTCGGGCGCGGCCTCCCGGTTCTGGGCGTAGTTGCCGGCGTAGGTCCTGTGCACGCCCACGTGGTCGCCGAACATCGTGTCGGGGCCGAAGGTGACATGGTCGATGCCCACCAGGTCCACGCAGTAGGTGAAGTGGTCCATCACCGACTCCAGCGAGTGCTCCCGGTGCTTGTCCGACAGCGTGGTGTGCGGGGCCGCCTCCAGGCCGATGAGACCGCCGCGCTCGGCGCACGCCTTGATGACCTCGTCGGGCTTCATCCGGTTCGTCGGCCACACCGCGCGGGCGCCGGCATGGGTGATGAAGACCGGCACCGAGGAGTGCTCGATCACCTCCAGGCAGGTGCGGTCGCCCGAGTGCGAGATGTCGATGGCCAGGCCCAGCTTGTTCATCCGCTCCACGGCGCGGCGGCCGAAGTTGGTCAGCCCGGCGTCGGCGGACTCGGCCAGCCCTGAGCCCAGCTGGTTGGACTGCGAGTAGGCGATGCCGATCTGGCGCAGGCCGAAGCCGTACAGGATGTCCAGGCGATCGAGCTCGTTCTCGATCATCGTCGCCGACTCCAGCCCGGCCACCAGCGCCATCCGGCCGTCGCGCTTGGCCGCCCTGATGTCCTCCACCGTCAGCGCGTGCACCACGTAGTCCTGCTTGGCGATGTCCGCGAGCCGCAGGCCGAGGGCGTAGATCATGTCGTTCCACTTCCAGCCGTTCTCGCTGGTGACGCACGACGCCCCGGCCATGAAGTTGTCGAACACGGCCGTCATGCCCGAGCGCGACAGGCCCTCGTAACCCGTACGCTGCCGGCCGGTGCGGTTGTACCGGCGCAGTTCACCGACGTCCTTGGGCAGCACCACCGCGTGCTCGTGCAAGGAGATCACGATGTGCTCGGCCATGATCCGGCTGACCCGTTCGGACTGCTCGGCCGACACCCCACCGTCGTAGGCGGGCACGCGGCCGATCTGCTCGGCCAGCTCGAAGTCGGCGTAGTCGACGCCCGGCTCGAGATAGCCGTAGGCCTGGTGACCGCGGTAGGAGGCGGACTGTGACTGCATAGTGGTGAATCCTCCAGAGATATCGATGTCAGGCGTCGCCGAGGCGGGCCGGCGGAGTCTGGTCGGGGAAGTGGCAGGCGACCTCGACGGCCGGCGAGGGCCCGATCCGCAGCAGGGGCTCGGTCTCGGCGCACACCTCCTGGGCCTTCGGGCAGCGCGTGCGGAAGCGGCACCCCGGCGGCGGGTCGACCGGGCTGGGCGGGTCGCCGGCCAGCAGGGTCCGCGTGCGCGAGGCCCGGCCCCGCGGATCGGGGACGGGCACCGCGTCGAGCAGCGCCCGGGTGTACGGGTGCCGGGGACGCTCGTACACCTCCCGGCGATCGCCGAGTTCGACGACCTTGCCCAGGTACATCACCGCCACCCGGTCGGAGATGTGCCGTACCACCGACAGGTCGTGCGCGATGAACACGTAGGACAGGCCCAGTTCCCGCTGCAGCCGCCGCAGCAGGTTGACGACCTGCGCCTGCACGGAGACGTCCAGCGCGGAGACCGGCTCGTCGCAGACGACGACCTCCGGCTCCAGGGCGAGCGCGCGGGCGATCCCGATGCGCTGCCGCTGCCCGCCGGAGAACTGGAACGGGTACCGGTCCAGGTGGTCCGGGTTGAGCCCGACCAGGTCGATCAGTTCCTTCACCCGGGCCAGCCGCCGGTCCCGGGGCAGCACGTCCGCGTGGATCTCGAATGGTTGCATGAGCAGGTCGCGGACGGTCTTCCTGGGGTTCAGCGAGGTGTAGGGGTCCTGCAGCACGATCTGCACGCTGCGCCGCATCGCCCGCAACTCGCGGCCGGAGGAGGCGTGCACGTCCACGCCTCGGTAGCGGACGTGCCCCGAGGTCGGCCGGTCCAGGCCGACGACCGTGCGGGCCAGCGTCGACTTGCCGCACCCCGACTCGCCGACGACGCCGAGGGTCTCCCCGCGCCCGAGGGTGAACGACACGCCGTCGACGGCCTGCACGGCGCTGCGCCGCCGGGTCAGCAGGCCGCCCCCGACCGGAAAGTGCCTGACCAGGGAATCAACCTCGAGCACGACCTCACGCTCGCCCATCGAACACCTCCGAACGCCGATGGCAGGCGCTGGTACGGCCTGCCGCGATCACCTCAAGCCCGGGCTGCTCGGACCGGCACAGCTCGACCGCGATGTCACAGCGCGGATGGAACGCGCACCCCTTCGGCGCCAGCACCGGGCTCGGCGGCGCGCCGGGGATGGCCCACAGCTCGTCGTCGTCCCGGTCCGTGCGCGGCATCGAGCGCAGCAGCCCCCGCGTGTACGGGTGGGCCGCGTGCTCGAACAGCTCCTCCACCGATCCGCGTTCGACGATCCGGCCCGCGTACATCACGGTCACGTCGTCGGCGACCTCGGCGACCACCCCGAGGTCGTGGGTGATGAGCACCATCCCCATCCCGTTCTCGCGCTGGAGTTCGGTCAGCAGCTCCATGATCTGCGCCTGCACCGTGACGTCCAGCGCGGTGGTGGGCTCGTCGGCGATGAGCACGCGCGGGTCGAGCGCCACCGCCAGGGCGATCATGATCCGCTGCCGCATGCCGCCCGAGAACTGGTGCGGATAGTCGTCGACCCGGCGGGCCGCGGCGGGGATCCGCACCCGCTCCATCAGCTCGATGGCGCGGGCGCGGGCCGCGGACCTGGACATCTTCCGCCGGACCCGCAGCAGCTCGCTGATCTGGTGGCCCACCGTGTAGACGGGGTTGAGCGCGGACAGCGCGTCCTGGAAGACCATCGCGACGCCCTCGCCGTTGACCTGCCGGCGGACCCGCTCGGGCGCGGTCACCAGGTCGGTGCCCTCGAACACGATGCTGCCGGAGGTGATGCTCGCCGGCGGCGTGTCCAGCAGGCCCATGATCGCCTGGGCGGTCACCGACTTGCCCGACCCCGACTCGCCGAGCAGCGCGAGCGTACGGCCCGCGAAGACCTCGAGCCCGACGTTGCGCACCGCGCGGACGGCCCCTTCGCGGGTGGCGAACTCCACGCTGAGGTCGTCCACCCGCAGCACGGGCGCGTTCACGGCCTGCCTGCCTCTGGGGCGAGCACGCCCGCCCTGGTCAGGAAGTCGCGGACGACCCGCTGGAACAGCTCGGGCTCCTCCAGTTGGGGTGAGTGGCCGGACTTCTCGAACACCGCCAGTTCCCCGCCGGGGACCAGGTCGGCGATCTCCTGGGAGGCGGGCACGGGCGTGCGCCAGTCGTGCCGTCCCACGGTGACCAGCGTCGGGCAGGTGATCTCGTGCAGCCGGGGGGTGAGGTCGTAGGCCGGCATGTTGACGCCGAACGCCTCGTTGTGGGTCTGGTAGTGGTAGACCGTCTGCGCGACCCGCCGCTCGACAGCCTCGGGGTCGTAGTCGTGGTCGTAGAGCGGCAGGATGGCCCGCCAGTACTCCTTGAACTCCTCGTTGGAGGTGAACCGGCCGGTGCCGATGCGTTCGATGACCCAGGCGGGGATGCGCACCCGGTCGGTCGTGCGGGCCCGCTCCACCGCGAGGTGGTCGTAGGCGGTGTTGGCCGCGGTGTCCCGCAGCACGAGCGCGGCGACGTTCTCCGGGTGGGCCAGGGCGTACTCCATCGCGATGAAGCCGCCGTAGGACCCGCCCGCCATGACGATCCGGCCGAGATCGAAGTGCCGCCGGATCGCCTCGACGTCGGCGACCCACTGGGCGTGGCTGAAGGGGCCCGCGTCACCGGACTCGCCGGAGCCGCGCGCGTCGAAGACGACGACGCGGAGCCGGTCGGAGAACGGCCCGAACGACCGGCGCGGCTCGCCGCGTCCGCCCAGCCCGGGAGCGCCGTGGTGGACGATCATCGCCGGCGCGTCCTCGGGCCCCATGACCTCCACGGCCAGGGGGTTGCCGTTGATCTCCACGAACACTGCGTCCTCCTCGGTCATGGCGCGATCACGTTCTCTTCGAGGCCGCGCGGATAGCTGGTCAGCCGTTCCGGTCCCGTGTCGGTGACCAGCACGGTGTCGGAGATGCGGTAGCCGCCGTGGCCCGGCACGTACACGCCCGGCTCGCTGGAGAGCACCATCCCGGCCCGGAGCACGGTGTGGTCGCCGTCCTCCACCCAGGGCGGCTCGTGCTGCTGGACGCCGATGCCGTGCCCCTGGCGGTGCCGGATGTGCGCGCCGAGCCCGTGTCCCCAGATGACGCCGAGACACTCGCGGTTCACCTCCGCGCAGGTACGGCCGGCCCGCAGGCCCGCCGTGCCGACCTCCTGCGCCTCCGCCGCGACGCCGAAGTAGCGCCGCTGGTCGGCGCTGGGTTCGCCGATGACGAACGTCCGCTCGCTCTCCACGAAGCGGCTGCCGACGGCGGCGCCCAGGGAGAGGATGACGGTGTCGCCGTCCCGCAGCCTGCGCCTGCTGGGCAGTCCGTGCGGGTTCGCGGAGTTCGGTCCCGCGTACACCAGGCCGCCGGCCAGCTTCGTCGTGTAGATAACGTGGTCGTAGCGCTGGTACATCGCGTCGGTGCCGTACCCGATGACGTGCCGGGCGAGGTCGCCCTCGCTCGGCAGCGGGCGGCCCGCGCGCAGCGCGTCCTCGATGAGCGCCCGGCCCGCGGCGAGCATCTCGTCGCAGATCCCGGCCGCCTGGCGGTGCCAGGCGAGCTCCTCCGGATGCTTGGTGAGCCGCAGGTCCGACACCACCGAACTGATCCGGAGTTCGGTCCCACCCAGCGCCTCGGTCAGCGCCCGGTGGGCGGCGAGGCCGAGCCCGCCGGAGACGCCGATCCGGCCCGGCCGCCCGATCTGGCGCGCGAGCACGGCCTCGGCCGGATCGACGCCGGGAAACTCGGCGTAGGTGACGACGTCGGCCTCGATGCGCTGCAGCGCCGCGTACTCCTCGTCGAGCTTCGGCACCACGCACAGGGGCCGCCCCTCACGGGGGAACCAGAGGTAGACCGGCCGTTCGGTGACGGCGTAGAAGAACCCGGCGAGGTAGGCGACGTCACTCGGCGCCGTGGCCAGGAACCCGTCCAGAGCGTCCTGGTCCAGGGCGTCCCGGAGCGCGGAGTGGACGTCCGCGTAGTAGTCAGAGGAAAGGCGCATGGGTCACCGGTCCTTCAGCCGAGGGTCGCGTGAGTCGTTGAAGCGCACGCCCGCGACCGTCGCCGAGAGCACGAGCAGCAGGATCGCCAGCGACGGGAAGAGCGTCTGCCACCACGCGGTGGAGATCACGCCGCTGCGCTGGGCGTTGAGGATGATCCGCCCCCACGACCACGAGTCGGGGTCGCCGAGCCCCAGGAAGCTGAGCCCCGCCTCGGAGATCACCGCCCTGGCCGCGGTGAGCAGCACGCTCACCACGATCAGCGGCACCACGGCGGGCAGCACCTCACGGGTGACGATCCGCCAGCCGGTCGCGCCGAGCGCGCGGGCGCCGTCGATGTACGGCATGGACACCACGACCAGCCCGTTCGACCGGATCAGCCGGGTGACCTCGGGCCAGGAGAACAGCCCGATGACGAAGGTCAGCGTCGTGACGCTCGGGCCGGCCAGCGCGGTCACCATGATCATGAGCGGCAGCAGCGGGAGCGACAGCATCAGGTCGGTCACCGTGGTGACCCAGGCGTCGGCCCGCCTGGAGTAGGCGCCGAGCAAGCCGAGGGCCGTACCGATGACGATCGCGATCGCCGACGCCGCGACCGCCACCGTCAGGCTGACCCGGGTTCCCCACACCACCTGGGCGAACACGTCCTGGCCGAGGTCGTCGGTGCCGAACCAGTGCGCGAGCGACGGCGGCCGCAGGATCTCGGCGCCGAGCCCACCCGGCCGGTCCACGAAGAGCGGCCCGAACAGGCCGGTCATTAGGAACAGCAGCAGCATCGAGATCGACAGCGCGCCGCTGGGCTTGGACAGGAATCGCCGGAGGCTTCGCATCGCCGACGGCGGAACGCTCGCCGTCGGCTCGTCCGCCGCGACGGCTCCGGCGGGCCGCGCGTCGGGAGGCGTCGCGCTCATGCGCGAATCCTCGGGTTGAGCAGCATGCTGACCACGTCGGTGATCAGGTTCGCGACGACCACGGTGACCGCGAGCATGATGAACGCTCCCTGCAGCAGCGGATAGTCGAGTTGGCCGACGGCCTCGTAGATCAGCCGTCCGACGCCGGGATAGGCGAACACGGTCTCGGTGAGCACCGCCCCGCCGACCAGCGTGCCGAGCTGGAGTCCCATCAGCGTCAGCGCCGGGAGGAACGCGTTGCGCAGCGCGTGCCGCCACAGCGTGCGCTGCGGCGACAGGCCGCGGCCGCGGGCGCTCTTGATGTAGTCCTCGCCGAGGACTTCGAGCATGTTGGTGCGCAGCGTGAGCGCGTACGGCCCGAGCTGCACGACCACCAGGCTGAGCAGCGGCAGCGCGAGATGGTGGAACAGGCTGATGTACGCGTCCAGGCCCCGGGTGTCGGGGTCGATCGCGCCGCCGATCGGGAACCAGCCGAGCCACGAGCCCGCGACCACCAGCAGCAGGATCCCGATGCTCGGCACGAACAGCGCGTGCCCGGTGATCCCGAACATCTGGACGACCCGGTCGACGCGCTTGCCGCGGTGGGCCGCCGCGTACACGCCGAGCGGGATGCCGAGCAGGATGGTCAGCACGAAGGCCGAGCCGGCCAGCAGCGCCGTCCACGGCAGCCGCGACACGATGATGTCGGTGACCGGCTGCAACTGCCTGAACGACGTGCCGAGGTTCCCGCGCACCAGCTCGCTCAGGTACAGCCAGTACTGCGTCATCATGGGCTTGTCCAGCCCGTACTGCTCCCGCAGCGCCTGCTGCATCTCGGGGGTCATGTCCCCCTCGACGACCAGGAGGGTGGGATCACCCGGCAGCAGCCGCAGCAGGAAAAACGTTACGGTGACCGCGATCCAGATGGTCAGGATCGCGCGCATCGCCCGTCTGGCGATGAATTCAGCCATGGGGTGACCCCGCCTCCTCTCCGTTCCTCGCCTCAGCCGACGGGTCGGACCTGCGACAGCGAGTAGCCGGTCACCATGCCGAGCAGGTCGCTGGGCGAGGGCTGGAAGCCGGTGAACTTGCCGCCGTTGTAGGCGAACTGGATCTTCTCCACGTAGAGCGGCGTCAGCAGCGCCTGCTCGTGCACGTAGGCGTCGAGGTCCTTGATCTTGCCCGCGAACTTGGCCTGGTCGGTGGTGACGGCGGCCTCGTTGATGAGCTTGTCCAGCTTCGGGTCCTTGACCAGGTTGTAGTTGATGCCGCCCGGGTTGCTCGACAGGTATGTGCTGCGCAGTTGGTCCATCGGGTTGTCGAAGACGGCCCACTGCGAGACGTCGAGGTCGTAGTCGCCGCTCTTGGTCCGGCTGAGGAAGGTGTTCCGCTCGACGCACGAGGCGACGAGGTCGACGCCGGCCTTGGCCGCGTCCTCGCGCACCACCTGGGCGACCCGGGTGAGGTTCGGGTTGCTCTGGTCGCAGACCATCTCGAAGGACAGGCCGTCGAGCTTGCCGTCGCCGTTCTTGTCGGCGTATCCGTCCTCTTCGAGCAGCTTGCGCGCGGCGGCCGGGTCGAACGGGTACGGCTGGAGCCCGGTGTTGTCGTACTCCGCGAAGATCGGCGAGATCGGGCCGGTCGTCGCGGTGCCCTCGCCCTGCAGCACCGTCGAGATGATCGACTTGGTGTCGACGACCATCGACAGCGCCTGCCGGACCTTGGGGCGGGCCAGGTGCTCGTTGGTCACGTTGTAGGTGATGTGCGCGAAGCCGAGCGAGCCGACCTCCTGCAGCTTGATCTTCTCGTCGCCCTTGAAGGAGGCGACGGCCGAGGCGGGCACCGGCGTGCCCATCAGGTCGATGTCGCCGTTGCGCAGGGCGAGCTGCATGGTGTTGACGTCCGGGTACAGCCGGTACTCGACGGTCTCGACGGCCGCGCCGCCCTTGGGCGCGTAGGGGTACTTGTCGTTGCGCGTCATCACGTAGCGCTGGCCGGGCGTGGCGCTCTTCAGGATGTACGCGCCCGCGCCGACCCAGTCGGCGTTGTTGGCGAACTTGGTGATGTCGCCGGCCTTCTCGAAGACGTGCTTGGGGACGACCGACATCCAGAAGCCCACGCCTTCGGCGAACGGCGCGTACGGCTGGCTGAGCTTGAAGACCACCGTGGTGGCGTCGGGCGTCTCGATGCCCTCGACCCAGGTGAGCTTCGCGGCCACGTTGCCCAGCTTGTTCTTCATGATCGTCTCGGCCGAGTACTTCACGTCGGCCGACGTCACCGGGGTGCCGTCGCTCCACACGAAGTCGTCGCGCAGCTTGAAGACGACCGACTTGCCGCCGTCCTCGTGGGTGTACTCGCTGGCGAGCTCGGGGACCTTCTTGGCGTTCTCGTCGATCCGCAGCAGGTGCGGGTACATCGCGTTGAGAATCCAGTTGTCGGTCTTGCTCAGCGACTGCAGCGGGTTGAAGTTCGCGACGTCGGTGGTGGTGCCGATGCGCAGCGTGGTGGAGGTGCCGCCGCCGGTCGGCTTCGAGGCGTCCTTGCCCTCGTTGAGGCCGCACGACGTGAGCGCCAGCGCGGTCACGACGGCCGTGACGGCGCCGGACCAGCGTCCGAGGGTACGCATGTTCACCAGACTTCCTTGAGTACGCGCAGGATGTTCCCGCCGATGACCTTGCTGATGTCGTCGTCGCCGTAGCCGTGCTTGACCAGCCAGCCGACGATGTTGGTGAAGTTCTCCGCCGGGTTCTCCATACCGGCCACGTATGGCACGCGCGGGTGCTCGACGTGCCCGTGGGCCTGGCCGATCGAGAGGTGACCGGTGAAGGAGTCGTGCAGCCCCACATGGTCGCCGAAGTTGGTGTCGGGGCCGAAGGCGACGTGGTCGATGCCCACCAGGTTCACGCAGTAGGTGAAGTGGTCCATCACCGACTCGAGCGAGTGCTCCTGGTGCGCGTTCGAGAGCGTGGTGTGCGGAGCGGCTTCCAGGCCGATGACGCCGCCGCGTTCGGCGCATGCCTTGATGACCTCGTCGGGCTTCATCCGGTTGGTCGGCCACACCGCGCGAGCGCCGGCGTGGGTGATGAAGACCGGCACCGAGGAGTGCTCGATGACCTCCAGGCTGGTGCGGTCGCCGGAGTGCGAGATGTCGATGGCCATGCCGAGCTTGTTCATCCGCCGCACGGCGCGGCGGCCGAAGTTGGTCAGCCCGGCGTCGGCGCGCTCGGCGAGTCCTGAGCCGAGCTGGTTGGCCTGGGAGTAGGCGATGCCGATCTGGCGGACGCCGAAGCCGTACAGGATGTCCAGGCGATCGAGCTCGTTCTCGATCATCGTCGCGGCTTCGAGACCGGCCACCAGGGCGAGCTGTCCGTTCGCCTTGGCCTTCTCGATCTCCGCGACCGTGCGGGCCAGCACGACGAAGTCCTGCTTGGCGATGTCGGCGAAGCGCAGGCCGAGGTCGTAGATGACGTCGTCCCACTTCCAGCCGTGCTCGCTGGTGACGCAGTTGGTGCCGTTCATGAAGTTGTCGAAGAGGGCGGTCATGCCCGATCGCGCCAGGCCCTCGTAGCCGAGCGTGTTGCGCCCGGTCCGGTTGTAGTCGCGCAGCAGCGAGACGTCCGCGGTCAGGACCTTGGGGTGTTCGTGCAGCGAGATGGCCATGTGCTCGGTGAGGACGCGGCTGACCCGCGCGCTCTGCTCAGCCGTCAGGCCCAGGTCGTACGCCGGGACGCGGTCGAGCTCGGGGGCGAGGTCGAAGACCTTGAAGTCGGCGTGCGGCTCCAGATAGTCGAACGACCGGTATCCCTGGTAGCGGGGATTGGGGGGCTGCATGGGGAGCACCTCCGAAAGGTTGGACCTTAAACGTCTGAGGTGCAACCTTTCATAGGCCGCGTCTGAGCTACAAGGAGACAAATGTGACATTCGGGTCACGACGGCCAGATGTCCGCTGTGCGTCCTGGGAGTGTCCGGCGGTACGACGGAGGTTTGCGCGCTACCGGGAGGCCACGGGTGTGAGTGGCATCACATCTCTTCGGACAGCCGAAAGGGCCGGCTCCGAAGCACGGAGCCGGCCCTGACGGGTCAGGTCACCCCAGGCCGCTCTTGATGGCGGTGATCAGCTCGCCGTTCGAGGTGTCGCCGCTGAGCTCCCAGAAGAACGAGCCGCCGAGGCCCTGGCTCTTCGCGTAGCCCATCTTGCCGTTGATCGTGCTCGGCGTGTCGTAGCTCCACCACTGGTTGCCGCAGTGGGCGTAGGCCGTGCCCGCGATGGTGCCGTTGGCGGGGCAGCGGGTCTTGAGGACCTTGTAGTCCTCGTTGCCCTGCTCGTACGTGCCGGGGGCCGGGCCGGTGGCCGTGCCGCCCGGGGCGGACTGGGTGACCCCGGTCCAGCCGCGGCCGTAGAAGCCGATGCCGAGGAGCAGCTTGCTCGCCGGAACGCCCTTGCTCTTCAGCTTCTGGATGGCGTTGTCGGAGTAGAAGCCCGCGATCGGGATGTCGTTGTAGGTGGTGAGCGGCGAGTGCGGGGCGGTGGGGCCCTGCGCCGCCCAGGCGCCGAAGAAGTCGTACGTCATGACGTTGTACCAGTCGAGGTACTGCGCGGCGCCGCCGTAGTCGGCCGCGTCGATCTTGCCGCCGCTGGTGCCGTCGGCGGTGATGGCCGCGGTGACCAGGTTGCCGGTCCCGAAGCGGGTGCGCAGGGCCGACATCATGTTCTTGAACGAGGAGAAGCCGCTGGTGTCGCAGGTGAGGCCGCAGGCGTTCGGGTACTCCCAGTCGATGTCGATGCCGTCGAAGACGTCCGCCCAGCGCGGGTCCTCCACCAGGCGGTAGCAGGACTCGGCGAAGGCCGTCGGGTTCTGCGCGGCCTGGCCGAGGCCGCCGGACCAGGTCCAGCCGCCGAAGGAGAACAGGACCTTCAGGTTCGGGTACTTCTTCTTGAGCTTGCGGAGCTGGTTGAAGTTACCGCGCAGCGCGCCGGCGTCCCAGGTGTCGGCGACGCCGTCCACGCTCTCGCCCGCCCCGTAGAAGCGGTCGTAGTCGGCGTAGCTGTCGCCGATGGTGCACTGACCGTTCTGGACGTTGCCGAAGGCGTAGTTGATGTGGGTCAGCTTGGCCGCGGAGCCGCTGGTGTCGATGTTCTTGACGTGGTAGGCGCGCTGGTAGACGCCCCACTGGACGAAGTAGCCGAGAACCTTGTTGCCGCCTCCGCCGCCGCCCGTGGTGGTGGCGGTGGCGGAGGTGCTGTGGGCGGAGCGGTTGCCGGCGGCGTCCTTGGCGCGGACCGTGTAGGTGTAGGCGGTGTTGGCGGTCAGGCCGATGTCGGTGTGGGTGGTGCCGGTCACGGTGGTGACCAGGGTGCCGCCGCGGTAGATCTCGTAGCCGGTGACGGCCACGTTGTCGGTGGAGGCGTTCCAGGCCAGCGAGACGGTGCTGGAGGAGACGCCGGTCGAGCGCAGGTTGCCCGGCACCGACGGCGCCTCGGTGTCGTCGCCGCCGCCCGTGGTGGTGGCGGTGGCGGAGGTGCTGTGGGCGGAGCGGTTGCCGGCGGCGTCCTTGGCGCGGACCGTGTAGGTGTAGGCGGTGTTGGCGGTCAGGCCGATGTCGGTGTGGGTGGTGCCGGTCACGGTGGTGACCAGGGTGCCGCCGCGGTAGATCTCGTAGCCGGTGACGGCCACGTTGTCGGTGGAGGCGTTCCAGGCCAGCGAGACGGTGCTGGAGGAGACGCCGGTCGAGCGCAGGTTGCCCGGCACCGACGGCGCGACGGTGTCCTCGCCGCCGCCGCCCGTGGTCTTCCACAGCGCCGGGACGTTGGGCGGCTCCCAGCCGGTCAGGGAGGTGTGGCTCTGGCGGCACTCGTACTCGACGCCGTTGTAGGTGACCCGGGTGCCGACCGTGTAGGCGGTGTTCGGGGCCCAGGCGGCGAAGGCCGCCGAGCTGGTGGCGGCACCGTAGGCGCCGGGTGAGGCGACGACCGCCGCGGTGAGCGGCAGGACCAACGCCGCCACGACTGCGAGCGCCTTGCTCAGGATGGTGTGTCTCATGATGCTCCGACATCCGGTTGGGGGGTGGGTGGGGGTGGGACCGGAGGCGAATCAAAGGAAACTATTAGTAAGGTTTCCTTTTAATTTTGAGATGACGGTAACCGTTGGCTGCTACAGCGTCAATACGCAATGCGGGCCTCCGCGCCACGCCGCGTCCCGCCGCCGGAAGCCCTCCACCCGCCGTCCCCCCCTGGTCAGAGCAGCGCGAGCAGCATGTCCACGTAGATGAGGTTGACGATGACGTGGATGAGGATGATCGCCCAGATGTTGCGGTAGCGGGACCAGAGGTAGCCCTGCATCAGTCCGAAGACGCCCTGGAACGCCACGATCGAGGCGAGGCCGAGGACGGGGGTCTCCGGGGCGACGTGGCTGAGGTGCATCAGGGCGAACAGCAGGGCGGAGGCCATGATCGCGGGCCATCTGCCGTACAGCGCCTCGATCCTGGTCTGTAGCCAGCCTCGGTAGAAGACCTCCTCCAGCACGCCCGCCGTGAGCAGCGTGATCAGCGAGCCGACGGCGAGCGTGACCGGGTCGGGCAGGTTCGCCGTCAGCGGCGTCGCGAGCGGCCCGACCTCCGAGAGCAGGAACCACGCGAGTACGGCGGGCAGCGGGGCCAGCCAGGTGACCGGCCTGGGCACGGCCTTGGCGGCGGGCCCGCCGCCCCTGAGGAGCCGGAAGGCGATCAAGGGCACGATCAGCAGGAGCACCACTTTGGCCAGGATGTACAGCAGGCCGGCGTCTCTCGCCACGCCGGAGGTCAGCGCGAACATGAGCGCCGCCGCCACGAGCACCCAGGTCTCCTTGACGAGCCGCCGTCGCGGGAGCTCCGTCAGGGGCAGGGGGACGGTCGCCTTCGGCGGCACGAGGCGGGCCAGCAGCATCGCGGCCAGCGTGGGCAGCGCGGCCCCCCAGAGCGAGAGCTTGGCGGCGCCCGGATCGGCCGAGGCGCTGATCTCCGTGTTGCCGGTGAGCAGGAGCCAGGCGTAGGCGAGGATGAACACGCCCGCGCCCGCCACTGTCAGGAGATGGGGCGATGTTCGCCAGGTGTCAGCTTGGATCACGAAATACCATGCTTTCCCGGCGAGCGCCCGGCGACCTCCTGCCAGGGGACCAGGTAGCGCTCATCCTTTCTGCGCACCCGCCGGCGCGTGCGTCACCCCCTTGCCGGTATTCCATCGGGTTGACGCCGTAGGCGGCGCGGAAGGCGCGGGAGAAGCTCGTCACGTCGCCGAAGCCCCACCGGGCGGCGGTGACGTGGATGGGCTGGTCCGCGAGCGAGGGGTCGGCGCCGCTGAGTCCTTCGCCCGAAGCGAGGACGGCGGTCCCGGCCGTCCAGGGCCGGGACCGCCTTCTCGGTCAGGGCTACGGCACCCAGTGGTTGTGGGTGACCGTGATCATGACCTGGAGCTGGATGCTGGCGGAGAAGTAGCTGCCGGTTTCGATCGGGGTGGCGAGCATCTTGTTCCAGAGCGCGTCCAGCCACGCCTGGCTGCCGGAGTCGGTCATCGCCGTCACCGCGAACGGGGCGAAGAAGGCCGGGGCGCTGCCGCTCTGCAACTGGCTGCCGTTCAGGGCGTAGCCGGTGGCGATCTTGTTGGGGTCGCCGCCGGTCTTGCCCTTGATCCAGGTGTTGAGCTTGCGGGCGGCGGTCAGCGACTTGGCGTCGCCGCTGGTCACCGCGTCGGCGCCGATGCGCCAAGGATCACGGCAGGCGTTCCACCAGTACTTGCCGTCGTTGGAGCTCTCCAGCACCTTGCCGGAGGCGGGCTTCGGGGTGGTGTTGGTGTTGACCACGAAGTCGGCCAGCAGCCCGGTGCCGGAGGCGTAGGTGGCCTGCTGGGAGGCGATCAGGTTCTGGTGGTTGGCGCGTACGGTGTCCCAGAACGTGTCGCCGGTCGCCTTCCGGAAGGCGCGGAAGTGGTCGGCCATCCAGTCGGAGGAGCGGCTGATCCAGTAGTACTGGTCGCCCGAACTCGTCCAGTCGCCGAGCTTCATCAGCTTGGTGGTCGGGTTGACCTCGTCGGCCTTGATCGCGTTGATGTGCCGGATCGCGAGCTGCTTGTAGTTGTAGGTGCCGGAGCTGCCCCACTGGCGGTCGGCCAGCAGCAGGCCATAGGCCACGTCGAGGTCGCCGTCGGTGGCGGCGTCGCCGCCGTTGACGCTCTGGCAGGAGGTGTCCTGCTCGGCGGCGAGCAGGTCGGGGTTGATCGAGGAGGGGTGGGCGAGCTTGTACTTGACCAGGCCGTCGAAGATCTTCTTGGCGTCGGGGTCGGCCCCGGCCATGGTCGCGGTGATCACCATGCCGTAGCCTTGCGCCTCGGCGACGTAGGGGTGATCGGCGTCGGGGGAGATCACCTGGTACCAGCCGTTGCCGCAGTTCTGCTTGACGAAGGCGGCCTTCCACTTCTTGTAGTAGTCGACCACCTTCTGGTCGATGGCGGCCTGGCCGCCCGAGGGCTTCAGCATCCCGGCGGCGTAGGGGATCGAGTGGCTGCCGAACGGCACGGCCGGACCGCCCGCCGTCGGGGTGGGGGTCGGGGTGGGGGTGGGGCCCGGGGTGGTGCTGCTGCCGTAGACCTCCACCTCGAACAGGCTGTAGCCGTAGGCGGTGCCTCGGGCGGTGCCGTACACGCGGACGTACCGGCCCTCGCCGGACAGGCCGGTCAGGTCGTCGACGCCGCCGTCGCCGGCGCTGGTGGAGTGGACGTCGGTCCAGGTGGAGCCGTCTCCGGAAGTCTGGATCTTGTACGTCTTGCCGTAGGCGGCCTCCCAGGTCAGCTTGACCCGCGAGATCGTGTGGTTTTCGCCGAGGTCGACCCGGATCCACTCGGGGTCGTGGCCTTCGGCCGAGGCCCAGCGGGTGGCGGCGTCGCCGTCGAAGGCGTTGGCCGGGACGAGGGTGGAGTCCTCGTTCGAGGATGAGGTGGCCGGCTTGCCTTGGGAGACGAGCGTGTCGGCGGCCAGGCTGGGGAGCGCGAACAGGGCGGTGGCGAGCACCGCCAGGACCAGGACGATCGTGGGACGCGATCTCGCGTGCACAGCGGGAACCTCTCTGCGGGAAAGGCCGTGACGATGCCGAACGAAAGTTAGGAAAGATTCCTAACTAGAGATGAGTGTCATCATTACTCACCCGACTCGTCAAGGGTTGCGGGGGGCCCAAATCCCGGCGACCGGCCGTACCACGCGAAGCGGCCCCGCCCCGGCCGCGTCGAACGCCTGGCCGGGGCGAGGCCGCCCCCGCTGCACCGGAGAGTTATGAGGTCAGGATGGGCTCCAGGAAGCGCAGCTTGCCCGCTTCGGTGTCGAGCTGGGCCCGGACGCCGATCGGGTAGGTCTGCATGGAGATGCCGTGCCCGATGTCGGCCCCGGCCAGCACCGGAACGCCGAGGTCGCTCAGCCGCTCCACCAGCATCCGCTCCACGTCGCGCGGCTCGCCGCAGTTGGTGAAGGTGCCCAGCAGGATGCCGGCCACGCCGTCGCTGTAGGTGGCCCGGCGCAACTGCGTGATGTAACGGTCCATCCGGAACAGCTCCTCGTCCACGTCCTCCAGGAAGAGGATCGCCCCGCGGGCGGGCAGCGAGGTGTCGGTGCCGAGCGAGGCGGCCAGCAGCGTGGCCGTACCGCCCAGCGTGTGGCCCTCGGCGACGCCGGGCACCACGGTACGGGCGTCGGGGAAGACCAGCTCGGTGACCGAGGCGGGGTGGAAGAGCAGCTTCATCAGCTCGTCGAAGTCGTACTCGCCCGGCCCCTGGTAGAAGCCGTCGCAGGCGACCATCGGCCCGAACAGGGAGACCCAGCCGAGCTTGACCGCGATGGCCTCCAGCAGCGCAGTCACGTCGGAGTAGCCCACCACGACCTTCGGCCTGGCGGCGTCGATCAGCGACCAGTCGACCAGCTCCAGCGTGCGCTGCATGCCGTACCCGCCGCCCGCGCAGAACACCGCGTCGAAGGCCGGGTCGGCCAGTGCCCTGGTCAGGTCGCTCGCCCGCAGGGCGTCGTCGCCGGCCAGGTAGTCGTACTCGGTTCCGCCGACCCGTGTGGAGGCGAACACCTCGGCCTTGAGGCCGACCTCCTCCATCGCCGCCAGGCCGCGGTCCAGGTTGGCCTGGTTCGGCGGGCTGCTGGCGGCGATGACGGCGACGTGGGCACCGGGTCGCAGGGCGGGCGGACGGAGGAAGGTGGTCACTTGTGTGGGCTCCTTACTGTTCGGCGAGATGACAGGCGGCGAGGCTGGAGACGGACGGGTCGCCGGTCAGGACGGGCAGGTCGCGGCTGTCGCACAGCGCGTCCTGCTCGACCGCCCTGAGCGGGCATCGGGGGTGGAAGCGGCATCCGCCGGGCACCGACGTCGGGTCCGGCGGCTCGCCGGCGAGCAGCACGGGCCGCCCTCCCGAGTCGGGCAGCACCGACAGCAGCGCCTTGGTGTAGGGGTGCTTGGGCCGCAGCAGGACCTCCTCGACGGTGCCGGTCTCGACGATCCTGCCGAGGTACATCACCGCGATCCGGTCGGCGATGTTCCACGCCAGGCCCAGATCGTGGCTGACGACCAGCGCGGACAGGCCGAGCGAGTCGCGCAGCTCGAGGATCAGCTTGAGGATCTCACCCCGCACGGAGGCGTCGAGCGAGGCCACCGGCTCGTCGGCGACGATGACCGACGGTTCGAGGGCGAGCGCGCCCGCGATGACGACGCGCTGCTGCTGCCCGCCGGACATCTCGTGCGGGAAGCGCCCGGCGAACTCCTCGGGCGGACGCAGCCCCGCCCTGGTCAGCGCGGAGTGCACCCGCGCGGCCAGGCCGTCGGTCAGGCCGTGCAGCCTGGGGCCCTCGGCGACCGCGTCGAACACGTTCTGCCTGGGGTTGAGCGCGCCGCCCGGGTCCTGCAGGACGAGCTGGGTGTGGCGGCGGAAGGCCTTGAGCGCGGCGGCGGAGTAGCCGAGCGGTTCGCCGTCCCTGAGGATCTGGCCGCTGGCCGGCTTGACCAGCCCGACCAGCGCCCTGGCCAGCGAGGACTTGCCGCATCCGGACTCGCCGACGAGCGCGACGATCTCGCCCTGCCCCACCTGGAGGTTCACCCCGTCCACGGCCCGCGCGGGCGCGGCGCCCCGGCGCGCCGGGTAGGTGACCATCAGGTCCCTGACCTCAAGCACGGGCGTCATGACGTGGCTCCTTCCAGCACACGCAGGCACGCGGCCTCCCGCTCCGGGCCGCTCGCCCACAACTCCACGGTCTCGGTACGGCAGGCCGCCGCGGCGTCCGGGCAGCGCGGCTCGAAGGCGCAGCCCTTGCCCTCGCTGAGCCTGGCCAGCTCGGGCGGCGTCGGCGGGTCGCCGGGCAGCCCCGACGGGGCCAGCCGCGAGGCCGGGTCCCCGATCGTCGGGAAGGCCCGGCCGAGCGCCCGGGTGTAGGGGTGCCGGGGATCGGTGATGAGCTGCTTGGCCGGGCCGATCTCGGCGATCTGCCCCGCGTACATGACGGCCAGCCGCTCGCACATGTGCGACAGCACCGACAGGTCATGACTGATCATGATGACGCCGATGCCGGACTCGCGCACCAGCTCGCCGAGGAGCTCCAGGACCTGCGCCTGGACCATGACGTCGAGCGCGGTGGTCGGCTCGTCGGCGATGACGAGGTCGGGCCGGCAGGCCAGCGCCATCGCGATCATGATGCGCTGGCGCTGGCCGCCGGAGAACTCGTGTGGGTAGGAGTCCAGCCGCCGCGACAGCACGCCGACGCTGTCGAGCAGTTCGGCGGCCCGCTTGCGCGCCGCCTTCTGACCGACCTTGTCGTGCAGCAGGATCGGCTCGCAGATCTGCTCGCCGATGGTGCGCACCGGGTTGAGCGCGCTCATCGCGCCCTGGAACACCACCGAGGCCGCCGACCAGCGCACCGCGCGCAGCCGCGCCCACCTGCCGGTCAGCAGGTCCTCGCCGTTGAACAGCACCTGCCCCGTCACCTGGGCGCTGGGCGCCAGCAGCCGCAGCAGGCTGAGCGCCATCGTCGACTTGCCCGAGCCCGACTCTCCCGCGATGCCGAGCGTCTGCCCCCGGTCCAGGGTGAAGCTCACGCCGCGTACGGCGGGCACGGCGCGCTCGCCGTTGCGGTAGGTGACCCTGAGGTCGCGTACCTCCAGCATCGGGCCGGGCAGGGTCGCCATCAGTTCACCATCCGAGGGTTGAGCACGTGCTCGACGGCACGGCCGACGAGGGTGAAGCCGAGCACGATGATGAGGATCGCGATGCCCGGCGGCATCAGGTACCACCACGCCCCCGCCGTGACCGCGCCGCCGCCGAAGGCCGCCTGGAGCATCGAGCCCCAGGTGACGCTGGTCGGGTCGCCGAGGCCGAGGAAGGTCAGCGTGGCCTCCGACAGGATCGCCGAGGCGACGGTGAGCGTGCTGGAGACGAGGATCAGCGGCATCACGTTGGGCAGCACGTGCCTGATCATGATCTGCGTGTTGCCGGCGCCCAGCACCTTGGCCCGCTCGATGAAGGGCCTCGCCTCGACGGCGATCGTCTGGGCGCGCACCAGGCGGGCGGTCGCGGTCCACGAGGTGACCGCGATGGCGATCGTGATCGACGCCGCGCCCTGGCCGAGGACCGCGGACAGCGAGATGGCCAGCGGCAGGCTGGGGAGCGCGATGAACCAGTCGGTCACGTGCATCAGCACCTTGCCGACCCAGCCCTGGTAGTGCCCGGCCAGCAGGCCCACGGTGCTGCCGAGGATCACGGTGAGCACGGTGGCGATGATGCCGATGCTGAGCGACTCGCGCGCACCCCAGATGACCATCAGCAGGACCGAGCGGCCCGCCTGGTCGGTGCCGAGCGGGTAGCCGTCGATCGGCGGGGACAGCTGCGGGCCGTCCACCTTGATCACGTTGAGCTGGTCGTCGCCGATGAACAGCGGCGCGGCCAGGGCCAGCACGCCGAACGCGACGAGCAGGCCGAGCCCCACCAGACCGGCGGGGCGCTTGGCGTAGGCGCGGCAGAACCGGCTGACGGCGTGGTGCCGTGGCACCTCGAGGGCGGCCGGGGCGAGGGTGGTGGCGCTCATCGGGCGCCGCCCTGGAGAAGGCGCGTCATTGGGCTCGCACTCTCGGGTCGAGGAACCGGTAGACCACGTCGGCCAGCAGGTTCATGATGATCACACTCGCGCTGAAGACGATGAAGGTGCCCTGCAGCAGGGGCAGGTCGGGGATCTTGAGCGCCTCGTAGGTCAGGTAGCCGAGGCCGGGCCAGGAGTAGACGGCTTCGACGGTGATCGCGCCGCTGACCAGGATGCCGAGATGCATGAAGATCATCGTGACGGAGGGCAGCAGGGCGTTGGGCACCGCGTGGCGGCGCCGTACCGCGTCGTCGGTCAGGCCCTTGGCGCGGGCGGTGAGCAGGTAGGGGCTGCCCATCTCGTCGATGATCGAGGCGCGCATCACCGTGACGTACTGGGCGAAGACCACCAGGACCATGGTCAGGCAGGGCAGCACCAGGTGCCGGGCCACGTCCACGACGTGGGTCCAGCCCTCCTGCGGCAGCGACGGCTCGCTCATCCCGCCCGCCGGGAACAGGCTCGGGATGGGGCCCACGCCGACGCTGAAGACGACGAGCAGGATCATGCCGAGCCAGAACGTCGGCACCGACCAGAGCGTCAGCGAGGTGCTGGAGGCGATCTTGTCGAACAGGCTGCCGTGCCGCCAGCCGCTGCGGATGCCCAGCCACAGGCCGATCGCGATCGACAGCGCCGCCGCGGTGCCCATGAGCAGCAGCGTCGGCCCGAGCCGGTCGGCCACCAGCGAGGAGACCGACTGCTGGAACTGCCAGGAGTAGCCGAGTTCGCCCTTGAACGTGTTGCCGACGAAGGTGAGGAAGCGTTCCCAGAGCGGGTCGTCCAGGCCGAGCTGGATCCGGAGCTGGGCGAGCTGGGCCTCGCTGGTCGGCCGGCCCCTGGTCAGGGTCCGTACCGGGTCGGACGGCATCAGGGTGAAGATCGCGAAGCCGATGACCAGGGTGACGAAGAAGCTGACCGCCGCCGCGACCAGCTTCCCGCCCAGGTAGGGCAGGAAGCCCGAACTCTTGACCTTCTTCGCCGCGGGGGCGGAGGCGGTGAGGCTACTCACGGTCACCGGCCGAGGAGCGGCGGCGCATCACGAGCACCCCGCCGATCACGGCGACCGCGAGCACGCCCGCACCAGCCCACAGCAGTCCGCCGCCACCCTGCTCCGAGCCGGCCGCGGCCTGCTTCGCGGCGGCGGGCGCGGCCTTGAGGTAGGACCAGAACGCGGTCTGCGCCGGGTACATCCCCTGGGCGTCCGGCTTACCGGTGATCAGACCGGAGACGGTGTCGGTACGGGCCACGTCGAGGGTGTTGGCGTAGAAGTGCATCTGGTTGACGTCGGCCTTGTACAGGATGTCCTGCATGTCGGCGACGACCTTGGCCCGCTCGTCCTGGTCGAACGTGGTGAGCTGCTTCTTGAACAGCTCGTCGTAGGCCTTGTCGCAGAAGAAGGAGTCGGTGTTGCCGCCGGTGCCGTCGTCCTTGGGCAGCACGGCGCAGGTCTGGAGACCGAGCAGGTAGGTCGGGTCGGGCCCGGTGGTCCAGCCGTCCATCAGGATGTCCCAGTCGCCCTTGGCCAGGTCGCTGTTGAGCGCGCTCATGCTCAGCGTCTGGATCTTGAGCTTGATCCCGATCGTCTCCAGCCAGCCCTTGAGGTAGGTGGAGATCCCCGCGTCCGCCGTGTCGTCGGCGTGGATGCCGAGGCGCAGGTTGAGCGGCTTGCCGCTCTTGGGGTCCACGCGGACGCCGTCGGCGCCCTTGGTGTAGCCCGCCTCGTCCAGGATCTTGTTGGCCTGGGCCAGGTCGAAGGGCGTCTCCTGGCCCGCGGCCGGCGCCCAGGTCCACTGCGGCCAGGCCGGCGGCAGGTAGCCGGCGCCGACCACGCCCATGCCGTCGAGCACCTTGGCGACCAGCGTCTTCTTGTCGGTGGCCAGGTGGATCGCGCGGCGCAGCACCGGGTCGCCGAGCGCCGGGTGGGCGGTGCCGATCTTCTTGCCGGTACGGGTGCGGGCGTTGTAGTTGACCTCGATGCCGGTCCAGCCGTTGCCGACCTCCTGGGCGGTGAGCAGGCTCTTGTCCGCCTGCAGCGCCTTGAACTGGGTCGGGTTCACGCCGTTGATGTAGTCGATCTGACCGCTGCGCAGCGCGGCGACGGCGGCGTCCGTCGACTTGAAGCTCTGCTGGACCATGTGGTCGAAGCCGGGCTTGCCGAGGACGAAGTCCTTGTTGGCGTCGAACTTGGCGTACTGCTCGGCCTTGTACTCCGTGAGCGTCCAGGGGCCGTAACCGACGATCGGGTAGGTGTCGTTCTTGACGTCCTTGAGGTTCTTGGCCTGCGGCTCCCAGATGTGCTTCGGCACGATCGGGATGCCGCTGATCGGGATGCTCACGTAGATGACGTTGGCCTGCGGCGCCTTCGTCTTGATCACGAGCGTGGTGGGGTCGGGGGCGGTGACCGACTCGAAGTTGCTGACCAGCGAGCCGTTGGCGGTGCCCGCGACGGCGTCGGTCATGATCAGATTGAACGTCCAGGCGGCGTCCTCGGCCGTGATCGGCTTGCCGTCGCTCCACTTCAGCCCGTCCCTGAGCTTGAAGGTCCAGGTGAGCTTGTCCTCCGACGGCGTCCACGACTCGGCCAGGTACGGCCCCGGCTTGCCGTTCTCGTCCAGCGAGTTCAGCGTCGGGTAGATCAGGCCGAAGGTGTCCAGGGCGCCGTTGAAGAAGGCGAGGAACGGATTGAGCGTGTCGATGCCCGCACCGGACATCTTCACCCGCAGCGTGCTCTCCTGCGGCGCGGGCGTGGCCGAGGCGGCGGGGGCGGCGGCGAAGGCGGTGGCGCCGGCCAGCAGCGTTCCGCTCAGCGCGCAGGCGGCGAGTGCCAGCCTGCGCCGCGAGTTGCCTGTCCTCATGATGTCTCCTGGTCGTTCGGCATGCGTGTGTGAACGAATGGTGGCGACCGAAGGGCCCGACCCTAAGACCCGTGAATGCTTACGGCCCTGAGCATCGAAATCCTTGAGGGTCCCGTCAGGCCTCCGACCGCGCCGATACGTTGAGCTGGGACACGCGTGCTCGCAGGGCGCCACTGCGACTCTCGTATGGCCTCTGACCTGGACTTATATGCTCAGGCTGCGGGTGTACGGCAGGGCGGCGTGGGCGCTTAAGTATCTTGAGAGTCGGGCCCGCCGAGCTGAGCGTACGATCGTACATATGGAAGACCTCTTCGCCGGAGACTCGCGTACCAACCGCGAGCGCATGCTGGCCGGTGACCTCTATATCGCCGACGACCCCGAGCTGGAGGTCGCCGCCAAGCGGGCGGTCGCCCTGGCCCACCGTTACGGCGAGGTCTACGCCACCGACCCGGACGCCGCCCGCCCCCTCCTGGAGAGCCTGCTCGGCTCGATCGCCCCCGACGCCCACATCAGGCCGCCGCTGTACGTCGACTACGGCACCCACATCACCGTCGGCTCGGGGACGTTCGCCAACTTCGGCCTGACCGCGCTGGACGTGGCTCCCATCACCATCGGCGACGACGTGCAGATCGGCCCGAACGTGCAGCTGCTCACCCCCACCCACCCTCTCGACCCCGAGCAACGGCGCAAGAAGCTGGAGGCCGCCGAACCGATCGTGATCGGCGACAATGTCTGGCTGGGCGGCGGCGTCATCGTGCTGGCCGGTGTCACCATCGGCGCGAACAGCGTCATCGGCGCCGGGGCCGTCGTCACCGGCGACATCCCGGAGAACGTGGTGGCCGTCGGCGTCCCTGCCCGGGTCATCCGGCACCTGTGAGGACTGAGAAGATGACCACGACACCGCCCGCCCGCCGCTTCGATCCCGGCCGCCGGGACCGGATCATCGACGTCACCCTCGACGTCGTCGCCGCCCACGGGGTCGCGGGCACCTCCCACCGCAAGATCGCCGAAGCCGCGGACGTGCCGCTGGGATCGATGACCTACCACTTCGCAGGCATGGACGAGTTGCTCACCCTGGCCTTCACCCGCCTGGCCGACCGCATCGCCGACCGCTTCGACGCCCGGCTGGCCGCCGCGGGCGACGCCGAGCAGGCCCGGGAGGCAGTCGTCACCCTCATCACCGACGACCTGCTCGGCTCACCCCGGGACATGGTGCTGACGTACGAGCTCTACACCCTGGCGGCCCGCGATCCCGCGCTGCGCGAGGTCACCCGCGCCTGGATGGCGCGCAGCCGGAAGGCCCTGCAACGGCATTTCGACGCGACGACCGCCCGCTACCTCGACGCCCTCATCGAGGGCTTGGCCCTGCACAGCGCCCTTGACTCCGCCCCCATGAGCACGAACGACATCAGGGCCGCGATCTCCCGAATCATCTCCGTGTGACCGCCGCTCTCAGGAAGGACCATCCTCTAGGACTCCGATGGGTGTCGTCGCACGACATTGGCCTCTTGCATAAGAAAGTTTCCTAATAAATACTCGGGATCACATCCCCCAGGAGGCTTGCCACAGTGAAACGACGCGTCCTCGCCCTCGCCGCCACCGCCTTCGCCGCCATCCTCGCCACCAGCACACCCGCCCACGCCGAGACGATCACGCAGACCCACGGGCCGCTGTCCATCGGCGGCTACTGCGCCCAGCAGATCAACTCCTCCGCGTGGATCGGCCTCTACGAACTCCACGGCCTCAAGTGCTACACCTCGGCCCCCACGGGCGGGCTGCAGTTCGTGGGCTGGGGCAGCCCCCAGGCCGCCTGCGAGCACCTCACGCCCGGCTACACGATCACCTCCTACGCCCGCGCCTACTCCGACGCCATCACCTGCACGGGCACCCGCTGACACCTGCCACGGGAGCGGGACGAACCCCCGCTCTGTACGCCTTCACCTCAACCTCGCGTGAAAGCCGCTCTGCGCAGTGAGGCCCTCAACCCGCTGCGCGGAGCGGGACTCCGGCAGCCGGGCTCAAGGCCCCCTGGGCGCCGCTCCTCCATTTGATCACTCTCAGTGTCCGCTGGTGCGGGCGCGGCATCGGCCTGGACATGATCGAGTAGGGGGTCACCCTGCCGAGAGCGTGCCTCATGGGGCCGTTCTCCGTCCGCGAAGGTCATGGTTTGTGCTGCTGAGACGGCCCCGGCGGGGAACGATGTGCTCCCGACACGCACAGGCAGACGTTTGATCACAATAGAGAGTTGGTCATATACAGAGCGCAACGATTACGCCGGGGAGTGCTGAGCCCGACCGGCGAGCAGGAGGAGGATCGCACATGCGAGGCCGTCAACACGAGCGCCAGACAGTCGGGATGTACCGAAGAGGGGCGGCGCTGGTCGCGGTTGGAGTCGTGGCCACGGGTGTGCCCATCGCCCTGGCTCTCACCGTCTCCGCCAACCTCTCCCTCGCTCACCGGGCAGGGATCCCCGGACCGCCGGGGGCCGGCCCGGCCGTCGGCGCCGACGTGGCCAGAGCCGCCTTCGGGGACAAGGCGTCGCCGCATATAAGCGCTGTCAAAGCCATCGGGATCGCCCAGGGGAAGGTGCCGGGCGCGCCGGTCACCGGGGTGGAGAGCGAGCGGCTGCACGGCCAGTACGTCTGGGAGATCGAGCTGGAGAAGGACCAGTGGGAGCATGAGGTCTACATCTCCATGAAGACCGGCGAGATCGTGCACTACGCACGCGAGGGAGCCGACCACCTGGTTTCGGTCGTGTACTCGCCATGACCTCAAGCCGTGCGCCCGGCGCCATCACTCCCGAGAAGAGATCCACCGCAACGGAAGGACCGGGAGAGCCTGGTGGCCGAGTGTGAAGGCGAGTGACGACTCCGCTCGATCTAACCTGAGGCGCGCACTCCGAGGGGCTCGATCGGCAGAAGGTGCTCGGCGGTGAACCCCAGCAGGCTCGTCGCCGCCGAGAGATCCACGGGAACCGTACGGCCGGGCAGCGGCGAGCGGACCTCCGCCTCCGGGTGGTAGCGGCGGAGCAGCTCTTCGGTCGGCTGCGGCACCAGCGACTCGGGAGCGGCCACGTTGACCACGTGGGCGCCGGGCCCCGGCACCTCCAGTGCCAGCAGGCAGGCGCGGGCCGCGTCCCGCGTGTCCAGATAGGCCCACAGCCCGCGCGCGTGCAGCCCGGGGTCGGCCGCGCACTGCGCGGCGAACCGGCCCAGCCGCTCGTCCACCCCGCCCACATACGGAAGGCGCAGGGCGACCACGCTCATGCCGTGCCTGCGCGCCATCATCCGTGCCGTCAACTCGTCGGCCAGCTTGGACAGCGCGTACGGATCCTCGGCCTGGCCGGGCAGCTCCTCGTCGACCGGAACGTAGGCGGGGTGCAGCTCCCGCGCCGCGAAGGGCAGCCCGATGGCGGCCTGCGAACTCGCCAGGCAGGCCCTGCGCACCCCCGCCAGGCCCGCCTGCTCCAGCACGGTGAACGTGGACTGCGTGTTGACCGCGAACACCTGCTCGGCGGGGAGCCGCTCGGGCGTGGGGATCGCCGCCAGGTGGATCACGGCGTCCGCGCCCGCCAGGGCCGCCCGCACCGCCTTCGGGTCCGTCGCGTCGCCCTCCACCACCAGGTCGGCGGCCAGGTCGCCCGGATCCTCCAGCACCAGCGCGCCGACCGAGGTCCCGCGGGCGGCCAGCAGGTCGAGCACCACCCGCCCGATCCGGCCCGCCGCCCCTGTCACCAGTACTCGCCTCATCGCCCTACCCCTCGGGTGCGTAGGCGCGGACCGCGACCAGGTGGGCCGACGGCGCGCCGTTGGTGGACTCCACCCTGATTCTCAACCCGTCCGTGGTCACCGGCTCGGCGAGGGAGTGCGCGTTGCGGCGGCGGCGGTTCGCGCTCACCTCCCCGACCTGCCGCCAGTCCCCGCCGATCAGGGCCTCGACGCGGTAGTCGCGCACCAGCGAGGGGATCACCTCGAACGGCGTGCGGTGGTGGTGCAGGTTGATGAGGTCCTCGTTCACGTCGTCGTCGGCGATCACCTCGACCCGCCCGATCGTCACCGGCTCCGGCCAGCGCAGTTCGAGCGCCGCGGGCACGGTGTCCGAGACCCACATGTGCGGGCCCGCGTAGGGGCGCTGGTAGCCGTCGAGCGCCTTCGCCGCCGCGAACGCGGCCGTCTCCCCGGTCCGCAGGCAGAAGGTACGGCGCAGCAGCCCGGCGTCGGTCCACTCGCACAGCGGCTGCGGCGACTCGTCCTGCGGCCTGAGCGGCACCCTGGTGAAGCAGAGCACGCCGGGCGCCGGCCGGTCGGCCACTCGCAGCGAGATCGCCGGGTTGGCCTTCACCACGAGGAAGGCGTTGCGCGGCGTCTCCGGCTCGAAGGCGAGGCCGAGGCCGATCCACTGCTTCTCACCGGCCGCCACGTCCAGCACGACGGTCGAGACGAGCTCGCGCGGCACGTAGTTCTGGCCGACCACCGGGTCGTGCAGCTCGACGGTCAGCGTGGTGTCCTCGGTGGCGTCGAGGAGCAGCTCCACCTCGGTCAGCGCGGGGTCGGCGGGCAGCACGATCCCCGCGTCGGCGTCGAGCCGCCAGGCGGCGGCGGGAGTGTCGACGACCAGCCGGGTCAGCGTGCCCGAGGCGGTGGCGGCGGCCGTGCCGCACAGGTCGTCGCGGTCGTCGAGGCGCAGGCCGACGATGGAGGCGTCCTGCCGCAGCAGGGTCCGCTGCAGTTCGCCGACGTCGAGCTCGCGCGGGCGGGCGCCGTACTCGACGCTGAGGGCCGCGGCCGTGCCCGCGGCCTGGCCGATGGTCGCGCAGGTCGCCATCACCCGCGTCGAGCCGAACGCCACGTGCGAGGCGGAGATGTTGCGTCCGGCCATGAGCAGGTTCGGCACGTTCACCGAGTAGAGCGACCGGTAGGGGATGTGGTAGATCCCGTCGGCGTAGAAGTGCTTGGAGCCCGCCTCGGTGGCGTACATGCCCTGCGGCGGGTGCAGGTCGATCGACCAGCCGCCGAACGCCACCCGGTCCTCGAACGGCGTCTGGCCGAGCACGTCGTGCTGGGTGAGCACGTAGTCGCCGAGGAGGCGGCGGTACTCCCGCTTGCCGGGCAGCGCGCCCACCCACTCCAGCGTCATCGTGTCGGCGTCGAAGGAGCCGGAGTTCTTGATGTGGTCCCAGATGCCGTAGATCACCGACCACAGCTCGTCGCGGATGCGGTCGTTGTCGTGCACGGTGTCGAGCTCGCCGCCGAACTCGATCCACCAGTACGCGCAGCCGTTGTCCCCGGCCTTGATGATCCTCCGCTCGGGGATCGAGGTCTTGGTGATGTCCTTGGCGAACGACGGCGGGACGTAGCGGACGGGCTCGCCCGCGTCCCTGGTGTAGAACAGCAGCGTGCTGCCGAGGGTGATGTCGTCGGGCTGCTCGGGAGCCCACGGCTCGCCGTACTCGTCGCGGCCCTCGCGCCCGATCCGGTACGAGGCGCCCGCCAGATGGCCGACCAGCCCGTCGCCCGTGCAGTCCAGGAAGACCGGCGACTCGAACCTGATCAGCCGCTCCGAGCCCATCATCCAGCCGGTCACCGCCTCGATCCCGTCGTCCGCCGCGGAGACCAGGCGCACGTCGGTGTTGAGGTAGAGGGAGATGTTCGGCTCGGCCCGCACGAAGTCGAGGACCGTGGTGTCCCAGAAGTAGGGGTTGCCGTGCGGGTTGCGGTACTGGTTCTCGACGAACAGCTCGCCCATGATGCCGCCCTCGCGGGCGTGGTGGTTCTTGCCGTGCCCGGTCGCGCCGCACACCCACACCCTGACCTCGCTGCTGGAGTTGCCGCCCAGCACCGGCCGGTTGTTCACCAGGGCGACGGTACGGCCCAGCCGGGCGGCGGCGATCGCCGCGCAGACCCCGGCCAGACCTCCACCGACCACCGTGACGTCGTGACTGACGGTTTCCTGTCTCATCGGGCCTTCCTTTCAGGATCGGGGACGAGTCCGTGATAGACGCGGGGCGCGCCGTCCAGCTTCACCCGCACCTTGCGCCCGGTCGCGTGGATCGACCGCTCCTGGCCGACGCAGTCCACCTCCCGCACGGTCGGTCCGGTGGTGCGCAGGGTCAGGTACGTCTTGGTCGGCCAGTGGTCGACCCATGCCTCGGGGTGCGGGTGGAAGTCGTCCGCGCCGTGGCCGGCGTTCAGGTGGTAGCCGTCCTTGCGGGTCCAGAGGATCGAGACGGGACCGTCGGGCGTGTCGAACAGCAGGCCCTTGATGTCGGGGTCGGCGAAGACCAGCCAGCGGTTGAAGGTGGCCCGCTCCAGGGTCCTGGTCGCGGTCGCGTAGGCGAGGAGGGCGGGTTTGGCGCTGGTGTCGCGGTTCATCAGCCCGAAGTGGTACTCGGGGTTGGCCGGGTCGGCCTCCTGCGGGTGGTGGATCGTGCTGTCGTGCGGCTGGTACCACTGGACCCCGTCCACCCCCTCCGAGAGCGCCAGGGCCAGCGTGAGCAGCACGTTCTCGGCGGCCTGGCGGTGGGTGTCGTTCCACCACCGGTTCGGCCTGGTGCAGGCGTAGGCCTCGGTCAGCCACAGCTCCTTGTCGCCGCCGTAGGCGTCCAGCGTCTGGCGGGCCTTGCGCAGCGCGCCGAGGAAGTTCCAGTAGGTGCCGTTCGACCCCTGCTCCCACTCCTCGGGCGGCGGCGCGTAGTCGGGGGTGAAGTTGCCCCTGCCCGGGTGGAAGGCGAAGGCGTCGATCAGGTCCCAGCCGCCTGCCGCGTGGAAGTTCGCGGTCCACTTGTAGTCCATGCCGCCGAGACCGCAGTTCATGATCTTGATGCCGGAGCCCCGCAACCGGTCGTGGATGGGCTTGAGCCCGTCGCGGACGTACAGCGCCGCCTTCTCGCCCGACATCCACGGCTGGTTCAGCTCGTTGCCGACCTCGAAGTAGCGGGCGCCCGATGCCTTCGCGGTGGCCGCCCGCCCGTCGGCCCAGGCGGCGATCTGTTCGGCCGTGCCGTTGAAGATCACCCCGCCGAGCTGCACGTTGTGCGTGATGCCGAGGGCGTCGAGTTCGGCGGGCGGGATGCCGGGCGCGCCGTCGTAGGCGATGCGGACCGACTTGACCCCGAGCTTCCGCAGCAGCCCGGCGACCTCCTCCTTGCCGGGGACGAGCATCCAGGTGTAGTTGGCGATGCCGAACCTGCCCTCGGCCTGGTAGGTGTGCGGCCGCAGCGTGGCGAGGTTGGTCCTGGCGAACGCCTCGTCGGCGCCCGCGACGGCCTTGACCTCGGTGAACACGATGCCCTGCGGGGCGCCGGGGACGGTGAACGACTCGTCCCACACCGCGCCGGGGGCGAGCGTCCTGGTCAGGTCGCCGCAGCCCACCTCGCGGCCGTCGAAGTCGCGGGCCCACCAGGTCAGCTTCACCTCGCGAGCCTCCCCGCCGCCGTTCACGACCTGCGCGTTCAACGTCAGGGGGGCGGCGGAGCCGTACAGGCCGAAGGGTTGGTCGGACCAGGCGTCGACGCCCAGCGGGGTGGAGGCGGCGATCGCGTTCGCGGCTCCCGGGCGCATCGCGCCGAGCACGAGTTCGGCCTCGGTCACGTTGCCGGCGTCGCCGGGCGCGTGGATCCAGGTGGGATTCGTGAAGCCCGGCGTCGTCTTCGCCAGCCTGAAGTGCGCCTGCGTGTCGGCCCAGGTCTCCTGGTAGAGCACGCCGTCGTTGACCTCGTACGGCACGCCGCCCCTGACGTCCCGCGTCCACCTGGTCACCGGCACGTACCGCTCGGCGGACGAAGGGGCGAGCACCGTCCGGGCGAACATGAAGCCGCTCGGCGTCAGCGTCGCGCTGCCGCTCACCTCCCAGCGCAGGTGCGCCCGGCGCGCCGAGACGGTGAACACGCCGCGCACCTTGACCGCCTTGGCCGAGGCGGACATCGTGTAGTCGACCTGGATCGCGGGCGTGCCGTCCGGCAGCGTGACCAGGGAGGGCGTGCCGCCGAAGGTGCGCTGCTGGCCCAGCACGGTGTCTTTGATCATGAAGTGGCTGAGCCTGATCCGGTCGGTCCGGTCCCGGACCAGGATGCCGCCGCCGGGCTCCGCCAGCAGCGTGATGCCGTCGGCGGAGACGCTGATCGGTTCGGCGGCGTGCGCAGCGGTGGCGGGCAGGACGGCGCCGGCCAGCGCGGTCGCGCCGGCGAGGTTGATGAGGGTGCGACGGGATACCTCAGGCGTGCTGGTCATGCGGGGGTGCGCCTTTCATGAGATGTCAGCCCTTGACGCCGGTGAATCCGAGACCGGCGACGATGTACTTCTGGAAGACCAGGAACACCAGCACGGGCGGGGCGAGCGCCATCGCCATGGCGGCGATCAGCTCGTCCTGCGGCGCCTGCTCGGCCAGGTTGGCCAGCGCGACGCTGATCGGCTGCTTGTCCGGGTCGGTGATGGCCACCAGCGGCCAGATGAAGTCCTTCCAGCTGTGCATGACGGCCAGCAGGCTGATGACCGCCAGGATCGGGCGGCTCATCGGCAGCACGATCCTGACCAGCAACTGCCACGTCGAGGCCCCGTCGATCCTGGCCGCGGCGAACAGCTCGGCCGGCAGCGCGTCGAAGAACCGCTTGGCCAGCAGGACGTTGAACGCGTTCGCGCCCGCGGGCAGCCAGATCGACCAGTAGGAGTCGACCAGGCCCAGGTCGATGACCGTGAGGAACAGGCTGACCATCGACACCGTGTACGGCACGAACATGGTGGCCAGGATCGCGCCGTACACATACCGGCCGAACCACGGCCGCAGCACCGACAGCGCGAACCCGGCGGTGACCGCGACGACGAGCTGGACCGCCCACGCCCCGCCGACCACCTGCAGGGTGTTGAACAGGTAGTGGCCGATGCTGAGGTCGTCCCAGGCGGTGACGAAGTTCTCCGGGCGCGGGTCGGCCGGCCAGAGCGCGAGCGGCCTGGCGATCAGGTCCGCCGAGGGGGAGACCGCGCCCTTCACCATCATGTAGAGCGGCCCTATGCCGATGAGCAGCAGCAGGCCGAGCGTGAACCACTGGATCGAGCGCAGGGCGGCCCGTACGGCGGGGCGGCGCTCCTCGACCGGTGAGATCATGACGCGCTCCAGCTCCGGGTTGCCCGCAGATAGACCGCGGACAGCACGCCCAGGACGATCGCCAGCAGGAACGACAGCGCCGCGGCCTGGCCGTAGTTTCCGTCCTGGAAGGCGTACCGGAAGATCAGCAGCAGCACGGTCAGCGTCGAGTTCTCCGGGCCGCCGCCGGTGAAGACGTAGGGCTCGGTGAACACCTGCATGGTGTTGATGAGCTGCATCAGCAGCAGCAGGCCGATGACCGGGCGGAGCTGCGGCAGCGTGATGTGCCAGATCCTGGTCATGATCGAGGCGCCGTCCATCTGGGCCGCCTCGTACAGCTCCGAGGGGATGCCGACGATCGCCGCGAGGTAGATGAGGACCGCGCCGCCCATGCCCGCCCAGGTGGACTGGAGCACCAGGCTCAGCATCGCGGTGCCGGGGGAGTCCAGCCAGGGGAAGGGGCCGAGTCCGGCCAGGCCGAGCAGTTCGTTGAACAGGCCGTGGCCCGGGTCGTAGAACCACTTCCAGAGCAGGATCGCGACCACCGGCGGGATGACGACCGGCAGGTAGACCAGGAACCGGTAGGCTCCCGCGCCCCGCCGTACGGTGGACATGACGGTCGCCAGCAGCAGCGGGACGGGGAAGCCGATCAGCAGCGCCAGGCCCACGAAGAGCAGCGTGTTGCGGATCGCGGTGCCCAGCAGCGGGTCGGCGAACAGCGCGGCGAAGTTCGCCAGGCCCACCCACTCGGCCGGGTCGATCAGGTTGGTGCGCTGGAAGCTGATCAGCAGGCCGCGGACGATCGGCCACCAGGAGAACGCGCCGAACACCACCAGGGCGGGGATCAGAAAGATCAGGGCGGTGACCGCGGTCCGGCCGAATCTGGGCTTCACGCGCCGGGCGCCCGGCCGGGGCGTCGCCCGCGTGACCGGTGGTGGAGCGGTGACGGTCTTCACTGCTGGGCGGCGGCGAGCTTGGCGTTGACGTCGGTCTCCGCCTTCGCGAGCAGGGCGTCGACGTCGGCCTCCTCGTTCGTCAGCACCGCCTGCACGACCGTGTCGAGCACCGCGTAGACCTGCTGGGCCCGCACCGGCGGCTCGGGCCGCAGGGCGAGGGCGGGCGTGCCGTCGAGCCAGGGCTTGAAGTGCTCCAGCTTCACGTTGACGTACGGCTTGATCGCCTCATCGATCTTCGCCTGCTGCGCGGCGGTGAACATCGGCAGCGTCGGCACGCCGACCGCGGACTTCGGGTCGGCGGCGAGCTGCTTGGCCCGGTCCGCGGCGGCCGTCGTGTCGTAGGCGGGCTGGGCGTAGGCGAACAGCAGCCACTTCACCGCGGCCGCCGCCTTCTCCGCGCTCACGGACTTGGGCACCAGGTAGACGTCGCCGCCGGTGAGTGTGGCGTTCCCGCCGGCCTGGGGGAGCGCGCCGATGCCGAACGCGTCGATGTCCTCCATGCCGTAGGTCATCTTGGCCAGGCGGTAGGTGCCGGGCGTGCCCATGTACATGCCGATCTCGCCGGCGGCGAACCGCTTGATGACGTCGTTCTGGTCGTTGAGCTGGTTGTCGCCCATCGAGTCGTCGGTCCAGCGCATCTCCTTGAGCAGGTTCAGCGCCTTCTTCGCCGGGTCGGCGTTGAACGCGGCCACGTACCCGCCGCCGCCGGCCTTCTCGATCTCGCCGCCGTGCGCGTAGGTGAGCATGGCGAGCTGCCAGCCGCCCTGGTTGTTCTTCGACTCGTGGACGAACCCGGCCTTGCCGGTCTTGGTGGCGATCTGCTTGGCGGCCGCGCGCACCTCGTCCCAGGTCGCCGGGGGCTTGTCGGGGTCGAGCCCGGCCTTGGTGAACAGGGCGCGGTTGTAGACCAGGCCCTGGGCGAACGGCGCCTGCGGCACGCCGTACACCTGGCCGGAGGGGTCGCTGAGCGGCTGCAGGACCTGCGGGTTGAACTCCTTGTAGTGCGCCCACTTGCCGAGTTCGGCGGTCAACGGCTGCACCTGCTTGCGGGCGATGAGTCCCTGCGGTTCGGTGAGCGGGACCTTGATGACCTCTTCGACCCGGCCGCCCGCGAGCTTGGCGGAGAAGGTGAGCGGGTCGAAGGTCGTGGTCGAGCCCTCGACCCTGATGCCGGGGTTCTGCCGCTGGAAGTCGGCGATCAGCTTCTCGAACTGGGCCAGTCCCGGCTTGTCCGTGGCGGGCGGCATGCCCTGGACGCGGATCACGGTGGTGCCGGACGCCTCCGGCGAGGAGGAGGAGCCGCAGGCGGCGAGCGTCGTGGCGAGGATGGCGCAGCCGAGGAGGGCGGCGGTGTGCTTCATGATGACTCCCGCATTTAGGTCATAGCAGGATAAAGAGGGCATGGGTGATGGGCGTGCGGCACGTTTGCCTGGCGTTCGTCCGGCCGCGCCGTGGCGAAAGGAGGGCTAGCGCGGGGCGGGGCCTGTGGACGCGCGGGGGATCAGGCGGGAGCCGATTTCGACGACGCGCCCCTCACCCCGGCCGCCGATCGTGTCGATGAGCAGGTCGGTGGCCTGGGTGGCGATCTCGTCGGCGGAGATCCTGATGGTGGTGAGCGAAGGGGTGGACGTGGCGGCGAGCAGCGTGTCGTCGATGCCGATCACGCTCACGTCGCCGGGGACCCTGACGTCGAGCTTGGCGAGCTGGTGCAGCACGCCGAGGGCGACCAGGTCGTTGTGCGCGAGCACGGCGGTGGCCTCGCCCGAGGCGACCAGGGTCGCCGCGTGCAGGCCGGTCTCGAAGCGGGGTTCGTAGGGGCCGAGCTCGACGAGCGACAGCTCGTGCGACTCGAACGACTCTCGGATGGACTTGCCGCGGCTCTGCTCGGGCCGTGAGCCGTTGACGAAGACGCAGCGGGTGTGGCCGTAGGCCTTGAGGTGCTCGGCGGCCTGGGCGATCCCGGCCGACAACGAGATGCGCAGCTCGGGGATGCCGGGCACGTGCCGGTTGACCAGGACGACGGGGATCTCCGCCGCGAGCCCGCGCAGCCTCTCCTCGCCCAGCGTCGAGGCCCACAGGATCAGGCCGTCGACCCGCTTGGAGACGGCGGCGATCGTCTCGAGCTCGTCGAACTCCCGCTCGTCGGTGTCGGCGGCGAGGATCGTGTAGCCCTGACGCCGGCCCCTGGCCTGCATCGCCTTGAAGATGGGCGGGAAGAACGGGTTGCTTATGTCGGGGATGATCAGCCCGAGCGACCCTGTGCTGCCGCCGCGGAGCGAGCGGGCGGCCGGGTTCGGGGCGTAGCCGAGCCTGCCGGCCACGTCGAGGATTCGCTGCAGCGTCTGGGGCTGCACCTGGTCGGGCGCGGTGAACGCGCGGGAGACGGTCGAGACCGAAACGCCGGCGGCGCTCGCCACTTCCCTGATCGTTACCGCCACTTCGGCCTCCTGTGTCGCTGGTATGGAGGATGCTCGCAAACGTTCCCGGAAGCGTCAAGAGCGTAATGCCGATGAAAAAAGCATGTCTGTCCAAAACGGCGGCGTGGTGTCATGATGCGTTTCTGAGATTCTCGGGAACGTTTTCATAGGAGTCTTCATGAAGATCACCGGCTGGGAAGTGCTGACCCTGCCCGACCACGGCGACAGCATGATGTTGCTGGTGCTCGACACCGACGAGGGCGTCCACGGCCTCGGCGAGGTGGGCATCAGATCGCGGCAGAAAGCGGTCGCGGGCGGTCTCGAGCACCTCGGCGAGCTGATCGTCGGCGAGGATCCGACCAGGATCGAGCACCTGTGGCAGGTGATGTTCCGGCGCGGCTTCTTCCCCGCCGACCGGTTCCTGTCGGCGGCCATCGCGGCCGTGGACGTGGCGCTGTGGGACATCAGAGGCAAGGCGCTGGGCGTGCCGGTGTACGACCTGCTCGGCGGCCGTGTCAGGGACCACGTTCCGGCCTACACGCACCTGGGCGACGACTACCACGATCGCGAGCGCTTCCTGGACAAGGCGCGGGCGCTGGCCGGGCAGGGGTGGCGGCACCTGCGCTTCGCCGTACCGCACGCGGCCGACGGGGTGCTCGACCAGCGGGCCTCCATGCGGGCGGGCATCGAGCTGTTCCACCAGATGCGCGCGGCCGTCGGCGACGAGGTCGAGCTCATCCTCGATGTGCACACCAGGCTGGACCCGCCCGAGGCGCTCACCCTGTGCCGCGAGATCGAGGCGGCCAGGCCGTACTTCGTGGAGGACCCGCTGCGCGGCGAGGGCCTCGACAGCTACCGCATGCTCAGATCCCGTACGGCGGTGCCGCTGGCGGCGGGGGAGCAGTTCGGCTCGAAGTGGGAGTTCCAGCGGCTCGTCGAAGGCGACCTCATCGACTACGCCAGGGTCGACGTCGGCGTCGCGGCCGGGCTGACCGAGGCGAAGAAGATCGCGGCGATGTGCGAGGCGCACTACATCAAGCTCGCCACCCACAACCCGCTCGGCCCGGTCACCGCCGCGTCCTCGCTACACCTCAATCTCGCCTGCCCGAACGTCGCCGTGCAGGAGCACCAGGCCCAGCCGGAACCCGCCATCGACGCGCTGTTCACCGCCAGGCCGGTGATCCGCGCGGGCCGGGTCGAGCTGCCCGAGCTGCCCGGCCTGGGCGTCGACATCGACCGGGCGGCGGCCAGGCGCTACCAGGCCGTCGCCGCCGAGCGGCCGCATCTGCGCTCCCCGGACGGCGCCTTCACCAACTGGTGACAGGTCAGCGGAGCCAGTGGTCCAGGTGTTCGGCGACGAAGGCGTCGTCGGTGAGCCACGGGTAGGCCGCGCACACGCGGGTGAGCTCGTCCGCCTGGCCCTCCGACAGCCCCTCCGCCGGGTCCAGGCACCACACCCCGGCCAGCAGTCCCTGGCGGCGCAGCACCTCGTGCACCCCGGCGATGCAGCCGCGGAAGCCGTGCGCGGCGTCGAAGACGGCGGCGTTGGCGTCCGTGACGGCGGCGGAGGAACCGACCAGGGACGCGAGGGCCGCGGTGTCGCCGGAGCGGGCCGCCCGTACCTGGTCGAAGAGCCGCACGGCCGCCCGCGTCCACACCGCCCACTGGCCGAGCAGCCCCCCGGCGAAGCGGCGGCCCGCGACCTCGCCGAGCAGGTCGCCGAGAATGTGGTCGTCGTTGCCCGTGTACAGCGCCACCTCCTGACCGCGGCCGGACGAGACGATCCCGTGGACGGCCTCCAGCGTCCGGTAGCGGTCGAAGGGCGCGAGCTTGACCGCCACGGTGGACGGCTGGTCGGCGAGCCTGCGCCAGAAGTCGCGGGAGAGCGAGGGCCCGCCGATGGCCGGCTGCAGGTAGAAGCCGATCGTCGGCAGCACCTCGCCGACGGCCTTCGCCCTGGCCAGCAGGTCCTCCTCGTCGGCGCCGGGCACGACGGGGGACAGCAGGACGGCGTGGTAGCCGAGCGAGGCGGCCAGCTCGGCCTCGGCGACGGCCTGGGCGGTGCCGCCGCACGCGCCCGCGACCTTCACCACGGGCCGCCCCGCCTCGGCGTCGACCACCTCGGCCGCCAGCTCCAGCACCGGCCGCAGCAGACCGGCCCGCCTGATCTCGAACTGGGTGGTGTGCACGCCCACGGCCAGCCCGCCCGCGCCCGCGGCCAGGTAGTAGCGCGTCAGCGCCCGCTGCCGCCGCTCGTCGAGCCTGCGACCCTCGGTGAGCGCCAGCGGGTGGGCCGGGATGACCGCACCCTCGCGGAGCACGTCCAGTGACATTCAGAATCTCCCGTCGCGCACGTCGAACCTGGTGTTCTTGCCGGAGACCGGCAGCCCGGAGGCGATCCAGCCGGCCTGCCAGTCCACGAGCGTCTCCAGCGACACCTCCGGCAGGCCGAACAGGCGGTGGCAGAGCGAGGCGTCGCTGAGCAGCGCGGTCGGGGCCTCCACACCGGCGAAGACGGCCTCCACGCCGAACGACGCGGCGAACCCGGTGGCGATCGCCCGCACGGAGGCGGTCTCGGGCCCGGTCAGGTTCACCACGAAGGGGTGGGGCGCCGCGTGCCGCAGCAGGCGCAGCGCGACCTCGTTGGCGTAGCCCTGCCAGACCACGTTCACGTGCCCGGTGGTCAGGTCGACCGCCCGCCCCGCCCGTACGGCGAGCGCGAGGTCGGCCAGCACGCCGTACCGCAGGTCGAGGGCGTAGTTGAGGCGGATGAGGGCGAGCGGCGTGCCCCGGGTGGCGGCGGCGTGCTGGAACACCCGCTCGCGGCCGAGGCAGCTCATCGCGTACTCGCCGACGGGCCCGACCGGATCCTCCTCCGCGCACCCGCCGGAGGAGACCGGGACGAACGGGTAGACGTTGCCGGTGGAGAAGGCCGCGATGCGCGCCTTCGGGTAGCGCCGCGCCACGGCCGAGGGCAGGGCGGCGTTGACCTCCCAGGCCAGGTACGGCGCGGTGCCCGTGCCGAACTTGGCGCCCACCATGAACACCACGTCGGCGGCATCGGGCAGCGCCCCCAGGTCGGCACCCGACAGCAGGTCGAAGGCGACGGGCCGGACGCCGTGGGCGGCCAGCGACCGCGCGGCGGCCGGGTCGGACCAGCGCGACACCGCGTACACCTGGTCGCCGGTACGCCCCGCGGCGTCCAGGGCGCGGCGGGCGAGGCGGCACAGCGACGGCCCCATCTTGCCGCCGGCCCCCAGCACCGCCAGGTCGCCGGAGCCCGCCGCCAGGTCGGCGGCCAGCCCGGCGGACGGCGTGCTGAGCAGGTCGTCGAGCTCCTCCTCCGAGCCGATCACAGCGACTTCTCCAGGATCGCGAGCTCGGCCGCGTCGAGGTCGCGCAGCGGTGGCCTGCAGTACCCGGCGGGACGGCCCCAGATCCGCAGCAGCCCCCGGTAGATCGCCAGGTCGCCCGCGCCGGGCACCACCGGGTCGGTGACCAGGCGGCGGAAGGGCAGCAGCCGGGCCCACTGCGCCCTGGCCTTCGGCAGGTCGCCCGCCAGCACGCTCTCCCGCAACGCGACCGCGTCGGCGGTCACCACGTTGAGCAGCCCGCTGATCCAGCCGTGCGCCCCGCCGGCCAGCGCTTCGAGCGGCGCGGTGAAGCCGCCGTAGAACACCCGGAAGCTCTCGCCGGTCGCGTCGAGCAGCTCGTGGATCTGGTGCACGGTCGGCAGCGTGCTCTTGACGCCCGCGGCCACCCCCTCCTGGTGCAGCCGGGTGAGGTCCGCGGTGGACAGCGCCTCGACGGCGGCGTTGGCCGGGATGTTGTAGACCCAGAGTGGCAGCGCGGTGGCCGCCGCGACCGTGCGGTAGTGGCCGAGGATCTCGCGCCGGGAAGGGCGCTGGAAGTAGGGCAGTACGACGAGCGCCGCCGCCGCGCCCGCCGCCTCGGCGTGCCGGGTCAGCGCGACGGTCCGGGCCGTGCCGTACGCCCCGGTGCCCGCGAGGATCGGCACCCGGCCGGCCGCGGTCTCGATCGCGACCTCCAGCAGCCGCTGCCGTTCGAGGTCGGTCAGCGCGACGAACTCGCCGCTGGTGCCGCCGACCACCAGCCCGTGCGCGCCGTCGGCGATGAGCCGGTCCAGGTGGGCGGCGGTGGCGTCCTCGTCGAGCCGCTCGTCGGCGCCGAACATCGTCAGCGCCGCCGGCCACACGCCGTTCATCGGGTGCCGCCCTGGTCGTACTCGGGCCTGAACGGGTGCTTGACGATCTCCTCGATGCGCAGTTGCGGTCCCAGCCCCGGCTCGTCGGTGACCACCCACTCGCCGTTGCGAACCTGCGGCGGGTTGTCGGTGTAGCGGTCCCAGTAGACGAGCTGCTCGGGGGTGAGCATCGACTCGCAGATGAGCAGGTTCGGCAGCGTGGCGGCGAGCTGCCAGGTCGCCGCGCTGGCCAGCGGCCCGAACGGGTTGTGGAAGGCCATGGAGATCGCGTTGGCCTCGGCGAGGGTGGCGATGCGCTTGGCCGCGGTCAGCCCGCCGCAGAAGATCACATCCGGCTGCGCGACCGCCAGCGCCCGCTGCTCCAGGAACGGCGCCGCCGCGTAGGGACCCGCCCACCGCTCACCGGCCGCGATCGGCGTGCTCGACCTGCGGTTCACCTCGGCCAGCCACTCCGGCCGCTCCGGCGGCACCGGCTCCTCGATGAAGGTCAGCTTGTACGGCTCCAGCACCTCGCACAGCCGAAGCGCGTTCGCGACGCTCAACCGGCCGTGGCAGTCCAGCATCAGGTGCACGTCGGGCCCGGCCACCTCACGGGCCGCGCCGAAGTACTCGGCCATCAGCGGCCAGATCCAGTTGGGCAGCAGCTCGGTCTCGGTGTGCCGGGCGGGGATCGCCGCGGGCGTCTCGTGGTGGACGCTGGACACCTTGGTGTAGAACCCCGGCAGCGTGGTCTTGATGGCGGTGAAGCCCATCGCGATGCGGTCGGCGATCTCCTGGGCGAACTGCTCGGGCGTCTCGGTGGCCCTGGCGTGCGTGTAGACCGGCACGGAGTCGCGGAACTTGCCGCCGAGCAGCCGGTGCACCGGCACGCCGAGCGCCCGCGCGTTGAGGTCCCAGAGCGCCACGTCGATGGCCGAGATGCCGATCGTCAGCAGCGTGCCGCCGAGGAAGGAGTCGCGGTACATCCGCTCGAAGTGCTGCTCGATGCGGGTGGGGTCCTTGCCGACGAGGTACTCGCCGAGCTCCTCGATGATCGACGACACCGCCCGGGTACGGCGGCGCATGGCGACCTCGGCCACCCCCGCCACCCCGTCGTCGGTCTCGATCCGGACGTAGATCGCGTTGTAGTACCCGAACTCGGCGATCCACTGCCTGACGGCGGTCACGCGCATGCGCTGGCTCCTTCGGAGAGAGGGTTTCCTCATCCTCCGAAGAGAAAGGACCTAAGTCAAGAGTCTGAAGTTAGCCCGTGATCTTCGTGACCGCGCCCAAGCGATCGACCCCGGGATTGCTGTGACGGCCCTCAGGAGGGAGCGCATGGTCTACGCTTGCCTGGAACATAGGTCTTTAGTGGAGAGGTGCTTGTCCGTGACCGAACCGTCCTCCGGCGCGGACGCGATGCCGCGCGACCGCGCACTGCTCGGCACGCGTGTCGCAGCCATGATCGCCGAGCACATCCGGCGCCATGGCCTCACCGAGGGCGCCGAACTGCCCTCGGAGGCCAAACTGGCCGACGAGTACGGCGTGAGCCAGCGCGTCGTGCGCGACGCCTTCCGCTCGCTCAGCCAGCAGGGCGTCATCCGCACCCGCCAGGGCAAACGAGCGGTGGTCAGCGAGCTGCGCCCGGTCGCCGTGCACAGCTACTTCAGGCTGGCCATGCAGGCCGACGGGTCGGCCATAGACGAGCTCGTCGAGATGCGGCTGGCCCTGGAGACCAAGGCCGCGGGACTGGCCGCGACCCGCATCACCGAGCCGGAGCTGGAGGACCTGCGGGCCCTGCTCGACGAGGTGGAGCAGGTCGGCGACGACCTTCGCCGACGGGTCGAGCTCGACCTCGCCTTCCACATCGGCGTCGTCAAGGCGGCCCGCAACCGGTTCTTCAGCGGCGTGATCGAGGCCCTGTCCGACGTGCTGGCGACCGAGCGCGAGCGGGGCAAGGAGCTGACGGAGTACCTGGGGGAGACCCACGCCGAAAGCGACGCCGAGCACCGGGCGCTGCTGCTCGGCCTGGGCACCGGCGACGCGGCGCTGGCCGAGCAGCAGATGCGGGCGCACCTGGAGCGCGTCCAGCGCCGCTTCCGCGGCGACGAGGACTAGCGGCCCGGCTACTCCCAGATCGGCTCCCGCTCCGCCCTCCGGTAGCGGGCCTCGAACTCGGCCGAGCCGTCGTCGTCGAGCACCCCGAGGCTCGCGCCGCGCGGCTGGACCGGCAGGTTCCCGACATACCTGCACTCCTGGAAGAGCTGCTGGATACCCGCGTAGTGCCGCACCCGCCCGTCGCCGAGCCGGAAGCTGAGCAGCCTGCGCGGCGTCACCGGCACGAAGCCGTCGGTCACCCGCCAGCGCTCCAGCGCGTCCTCGTCGAACCGCACGCCCAGCCCCGGCCCCTCCGGCACCCGGGCGTAGCCGCCCCGCACCACGATCGGGTCGAGCACCAGATCGTCGGCGTAGACGTTGAGGCAGGTGACGGCGGGCCAGCGGGCATGGGTGAGCACCGCGCCGAAGTGCAGCGTCCACGCGGTGGTCAGCCCCGGCCCGACGATCTGCAGGAAGAGGTCCTTGTTGAACGCGGTCGCCTGCAAGCCCTGGGCGATCGTGCCGGACACCCCGGCGTTGCACGAGACGAACCCGTCGATCGCGTCCTCGCGCATCCACAGCGGGAAGAGGTTCTTGGCGTAGTGCTCGACGATCGGCCGGTCCACCTTCGCCCTCACCGCCCGCTGCCCGGCGACGTCCGACTGCAGCACCGGCGACTCGTACATCGCCACCCGCGGCTGCCGGTCCAGCTCGCGCAGTACCTCGACGGCCGAGCCCGGCGTGCGGAGCATGCCGTTCCAGTCGATGTCGAGCTCGTAGTGCTCCGGGGTCACCGCGGAGATCGCGGCGACCTGCTCGTGGACGTCGAACCAGGGGCGGGCCTTGAGCTTGTGCGCGGTGTAGCCCTCGGTGAGGGCGTCCTTGGCCTCCTCGGCCAGCACCTCCGGCGGCATCTTGGTGCTCCACCAGGCCAGCGGGCACCACTGCCGCACGAGCGGCTGGCCGAACAACTGGTGCACCGGCACTTCGAGGGCCTTTCCCACCACGTCGTAGAGCGCCATCTGCAGGCCGGCGCCGAGGCCGTCGTCGGCCATCAGCTCCGCCGGATGGCGGCCGACCACCCTGGCGATCGCCTCGTCCGTGGTCTTGGCCCAGGTGTAGTGCGGGAGGCTCTCGCCGTACCCGACCAGGCCGGGGGAGGTGGTGCGGACCCGCACCACCTCGACCACGCCGAACTCGGCGACCAGGATCTCGTTCCACGGGCGGGAGCGTTCGCGGAAGGGGACGTGGAGGGTGATCCGCTCCACGCCGGTGACACGCAGGCTCATAGCTGTCCCTTGGGGATGGTGTAGAGGGCGACGTCGTCGAAGTCCACCGTGACGTCGCCGGCGCTGTCCACCAGGAAGACGAGCTCGACCTTGTCGACGGGGACGTCACGGGCCTTGTCGGGGATCTCGGTGTCCAGCAGGAGCGGAGTCCAGGCGCCGGTGCCCCGCAGGGGGATCACGGGGGAACGGACGGAGCTGCCCGGGATCATGGTGCCGGCCGCGTCGAGCAGGTCGAGGGCGAGCTGCACCGAGGCCGAGGTGCCGGCGGGCGCCCGGTACACGGCGGTGAGCCGGGCGAGCCCCGGGTCCACGTCGATGACCTGGCTCGGCCCGCCCCAGCCGCGCCCGCTCACCCGCAGCACGGCCGTGCCCGTGGCGGCGTCGCCCGTCACCCTGGCGACGGCGCGGGTGCCGTTCGAGCGGGGCAGCAGCCGCCAGGACTCGGCGTCGGCCGCGCCGCTCTCGAACGACGGGTTGGCCACCCTGGAGGGGACGCCCACCCCGCGCAGGATCAGGTCGGCGTAGCCGCGCCCGCCGCCGGTGGGGTGGTTCGCGGCCAGGTCACGGGCGAGGTCGGTGAGCGGTCCTCCCGCCGGCTCGTGCCGCCTGAGGTAGTCCACCAGGCTCCAGTACTCCGCCGGGTTCCAGCCGGTCCAGTTGAGGTTGACGATCGAGGCCGGGTTCCACGGCAGCACCAGGACGGGGTCGGCGGCGAAGTCCTTGATGAGCCGCAGGCGGTGGGCGGCCAGGTCGAGGCGGCGCTGGAAGGTGTCGACGCCGCCGCGCAGCAGCGCCGTCGCGCCCGCCTGGTCGGCGGGGGCGGCCACCTGCTTGGGGTAGCTGAGCGCCGAGGCCTCGTAGAACTCGAACGACCGGCGCAGCAGCTTCGCCCTGGCGCTCTGGGCCGGGGTAGCCGCCTTGGCCACCGCCGCGTCGAGCAGCGCCCGGCTGCGGAGCAGCTCGGCCTCCTGGACCAGCTCCAGGTACTGCGGCAGGTTGAACGACTGGTAGGTGGCCCCGGGCTGGAACCAGCTCGCCCGCGGCACCTCCTCGGTCCAGAACCGCTCCCAGATCCGGTAGTAGGCGGCCAGGTCACCGGCCGCGGCCGGTCCGACAGCCCGCTCGTACCACTCGCGGAGCAGCGTGTCGACCTTGGCGTTCGCGTTCCACAGCAGCTTGGCCGTGACCCACGGCTTCGGGCCTTCGCCCCAGTTCGGGTAGATCTCGGCGTAGTGCGCGACGACACCCTTGCGGTGCGCGTACCGGAGGGTCTCGGCGTACCGGTGCGGATACACCCTCGGCAGCAGGTACGGCGCGCCGTACAGGTAGTCGTAGAAGCCGAGCCGCCGGCTGACCGCCAGCCACCGGTCGGTCAGCGCGTGCCCGGCGGCCTGCTCGGCGGCGTCCACCCAGGCGAACCGGTCCTTGGTCAGGAACGGCACCACCCGGCCGTTCAGCGCGAACGCGGGAGGGGTCTCCAGCTTGCGGTAGGCGAGCAGGCCGAACCACTTGTCCGGGTGGTGGGCGAGGACCCGTTCCACGACCTGGTTGACCCAGGCGTAGTAGGCGGGCACCGGGTCGGGCTCGGCGTAGCCCTCGCCGTCGTTGACGCCGAGGGAGAAGGAGGTGGCGGCGGGGTTGGCCGCGAAGTACTCCAGGATGCCGGTGACCGCGGCGTCGATCGTGCCGGGCACGGAGAAGGCGGGCTGCCAGCCGGTCAGCACCCCGGCGCGCGGCGGCCTGCCGTTCGGGTAGTACTCGGGGTGGCTCTGGCCGTACCGGTCGACGGGGAAGAGGTTGTGCAGGTTGTGGTGGAAGGCGATGGGCTCGGTGCCGACGCCCTGCAGCCGGTTGCGCTCGGCCCACTGCCGCTGGAGCGGGAACCTCTGGTCGCGTAGCGGGCTGAGCGAGCGCTGGGTGAACGACGGCTCCTCGCGGACCGGGCTGGACGGGACACGCACCGTCGTGCGCGCGGGCACGTCGTCGCCGTCCGGGCCGGGCAGCAGCCACCGCACACCGAGATACCGCTCCAGGAAGCCGCGAACGCCGTTGGCGGTGCCGGTCGCGCTCGGCCCGACGACGGCGATCGTCCCCTGGTACGGCCTGATGAGGAAGCCGTCGCGATCCAGCGCCGCCAGCAGCCCCGGCACCGCAGGATCCGGCCCGGGAGAGCCGATCAGGATGAGCGTCTGGCCGCCGCCCGGGGCCGGCGTCCTGGGCAGGAGCACCCCCGTGGCCCGCTCGACATAGGCGACCAGCTCGTCGGCCGCCGCCTCCGCCCCGGGTGCGGCCAGTACGGCGGCGCGGGCCTGACCGGACTCGACGACGGGCAGCGGCGGGCGCCCGCGCCACTCCCACGAAGGCAGCGGCAGGGCGGCGACGGCGCCCGTGAGGCCGAGGACCTGACGCCGGTCGAAGTACCGCATGTGGACTCCTTACTTCCCGTAGCCCGCGGCGATGCCCTCGATGAGCCGGCTGCTCATCCAGAGGTAGAGCAGGAGCAGGGGGATGACGATGATGCAGATCCCGGCGAACAGCACCGACCAGCGCGCGCCGGTGTACTGCATGGTCTGCACGAAGTTGAGCAGGGTGAGCGAGATCGTCTTCTTCTCCTGCAGGAACGACAGCGCGAAGAACGTCTCACCCCAGTCGCCGATGGCCTGCAGGATGAACAGCGCCAGCAGGCCGGAGCGGGTCAGCGGCAACATGATGCGCCAGTAGGTGCGGTACGGCCCCGACCCGTCCAGCGCCGCCGCCTCCTCCAGCTCGCGGGGGAGGGAGGCGAAGAACGCGGTGAGGAAGAAGACGGAGAAGGGCAGGTTGGTGGCGATGTAGACGACCAGCAGGCCGCCCAGCGAGTCGATCAGGCCGAGCCGGTCGAGACCCAGGTAGATCGGGATCATGATGGCCGGGCCGGGAATGCCGAGGCCCATCGCGAAGTACACGGTGACGGGCCCGGACAGCCGCCAGCGGAAGCGCGACAGCACGTAGGCGGCGGGCGCGGCCAGCACGATCGTGCCGAGGCCGCTGCCGGTCACCAGCAGCAGCGAGTTCAGCACGCCGTCGCCGAACGCGGCCGACGTCCACGCCTCGGTGTAGTTGCCCCACTGCGGGCTGGCCGGCAGGCCCCACGGGTCGTGCACGACCTCCCTGGTGGTCTTCAACGACGACAGCGCCATCCAGCCGATGACGAACAGGTCGAACACCGCCAGCGACCAGGCCAGCGGCATGGCGATGAGGAACAGCGGGCCACGGCTGCGCCGTGCCGTGCGGGTGGTCATCGGGCCTCTCCTGGCTCTCAGTAGTCGACCTGTTCGCGGCGGCCCATGACGCGCCGGACCAGGAGGGTCAGCACGACCGTCAGCAGCATGGTGAGGACGGCGGCGGCGGAGGCCATGCCGTACCTCGGGATCCCGTCGGAGGGGAAGGCGCCGGCGTAGGCGTAGACGGAGAACGTCCAGAGGCTGGTCGGCGGCAGGCTGCCGGTGGCGCCGGCGAAGACCAGCACGAACTCGAACGTCTTGAGCGCGCCGATCGCCCAGAGCACCGCGCACACGCCGATGACGTCCCACATCAGCGGGAGCGTGATGTGCCAGAACCGGCGCATCGCGGACGCGCCGTCGAGCTCGGCCGCCTCGTAGAAGGAACGCGGGATGCGGTCGGCGGCGGCCATGAAGATGACCGTGTAGGTGCCCGCCGCCAGCCAGGCCAGCCCGCCCATCACGGTGGCGAACATGTTCTCCGGCGCCAGCCAGAGCGGCGGCTCCTCGACGCCCAGCGACCTGAGCACCGAGTTGGCCAGCCCGTCGGGGTCCAGCATGAACCCCCACAGGATCGCGATCACCAGGCCGGGCACCAGGCTCGGGAAGAAGACGACGGCCCTGACGAACTTCCTGCCGAACATGTCCTGCAGCAGCATGGTGAGCACGAACGAAATCAGGAAGACCGCGCCGCCGACCCCGAAGAGGATCTTCATGGTGTTCGCGAACGACTGCCCGAACACCGGGTCGCGGAGCATCTCCTGGTAGTTGGCCAGGCCGGCCCACTCCATCGGACCGGCCCCCGCCCAGTCGTTGAAGCTGATCCACACCGTGAAGACGCTCGGCACGACCATCACCAGCGTGTAGACCAGGAGCGCCGGAGCGAGGAACGGCCCGACCATCCGCCGCCTGGACGTCTCGAACGGGCTGGACCCGCTCGGGTTCGCGCCGGGCTTGGCCGGTCTCGTCGTCGTGGTCCGGTCCAGCACGGGTGCGGTCATCTCAGCCCTTGGACTTCCAGTAGACGGCCGCCTGCTCGGCCAGCCGCTCGGTGAACTCGGCCGCGGTGAGCTTGCCGAACAGCAACTGGTCGTTCAGCGGCAGCAGCACCTTGCTGTTGAAGTCGCCCATGTCCAGGACGTCGGCCTCGTTGACCTCGCCGCCGTCCAGGGCGGTCTTGAGGTCGGCGACCTCGGGGGCGGCGGGCACGTCCTTGCGCACCGACATCTCCAGCGCCACGCTCGAGATCTTGTCCTGGTACCTCTTGCTCAGGAAGAAGGCGAGGAAGCGCTTGGCGTCGGCGGCGTTGCGCGCCTTCTTCGGGATGCCGAACCCGGTCGCGGTCACGTTCATCGTCGGTGCCTTGCCCTCGACCGAGGGGAAGCGGAAGGCGCGGTACTCGAAGCCGGGCTTGGCGTAGGGCGCCACCTCGCGGGGCAGGTAGGTGCCCTGGTAGAGGAAGTCGGACTCGCCGTTGGCCCACTTCTGCTGCATGGCGGGGAACTTGGCGGCGTTGAACCCCTGGGCGAAGTAGCCGCCCTTGGCCAGGGCCTCGACCATCTGGGCGGCCTTGAGCACCTCGGGCTTGCGCCAGCCCTGGCCGCTCTTGTCGGGGGCCAGCCCGTGCCAGCCCGCGTCGCCGAGCAGCGCGCGGGCGAAGTGCTCCAGGTAGCGGAGGTTGTAGTTGGGGATGCTGCCGTCCTGGCCCAGCGGCGCGCGGCCCTTGGCCTTGCGGGCGTCGAGCAGGGCGACGAACTCGGGCCAGGTCTTCGGCGGGGCGGCGACCAGCTCGGGGAAGTCCTTGCCGTTGAAGAACCAGCCGTAGGTGGAGACCTGGTACGGCACCTGCGCGAGGACGCCGTCGGCGGAGGTGCCCATCTTCCGGTAGGCGTCGCCGACGATCTGGGCGACGGTGGCCTGCTCGCCGGGGATCGTCATGCCGTACACGTCGGTCAGGTCGAGGGCGCCCTTGGTGGCCGCGAACTGCCGGGTGAGCTCCCGGTGGTTGCCCTCGATCAGGTCGGCCGGCACGTTGTCGGTGTTGAGGCTGGGCAGGAAGGTCTTGATCGCCGTACGGCCCTTCCAGTGCGCCTTGACCTTGACGCCGGTCTCGCGTTCGAAGTCCTTGACGGCCTCGGCGAGCACCTTCTGGTTGGGTTCGCCTTCGGACCAGATGCTCCAGATGGTCAGCTCCTTGCCGGTCTCCGTGCTGGAGCCGCCGCAGGCGGCTGTCGCGCAGAGGGCGACCACGACCGCTGTCACGCCGGCGAAACGCCCGTTCCTTAAGATCATGCGCGCTGCCTTTCACAATAAAGACATAGGACAGACCATGTGCGTGTGCCCACGCTACAGCGGTTTTCCCGTGGGTCAAGAGCTGATTCGAGGCACACCCGGGAGACGGGATTCTTGACGCTGGATGTCGGCGGGGCTACATTCCGGTCATCTTCCGTCCTAGGTCCTACTTCGAAAGGTCCTGCGGTGACACTTCCCCTCTCTTCTCCCGAGCCCACCGACCGGCGTCGCGTCCTGGCCAAGCTGGGCCTGATCGGAGCCACCGCGGCGGTGGCCGTCCCCCTCTCCGCCACCTCCGCCCAGGCGGCCGTCCAGGGCAACGACCCCAACATCTTTTCCGCCGCCGACTTCGGCGCGGTCGGCAACGGCGTGGCCGACGACTCGCGCGCGCTGCAGAAGGCCATCGACGCGGCGGCCGCGGCCGGAGGCGGCACCGTGTGCCTCACCGTGGGCAAGAAGTACCTGGTCGGAGCTCCGCTGCACCTCAAGAGCGGGGTGACGATCGCCTCCGACCGGGCCAGGGCGACCATCGTGACGGCCGCGTCGTACAGCGAGAGCTATGTGCTGGACGCCCGCGACGCCAAGGTGATCGCCCTGCGCAACCTCACCTTCCTGTGCGAGGAGCGCCCCAGCCTGACCCGCTGCGTCCACCTGGTCGGCTGCACCGACGTCCAGTTGGACAACCTGCACGTCGAGGGGATCAGCGCGGGCACCTACGTCCCCACGCCGGGGGTGGCCTCCAGCGCGCTGATCAGGTTCGAGCACTGCCACCGCGTCGAGGTGCGCGGCTGCCGCCTGACCAAGGCCTACGTCGGGCTCAACGTGGCGGGCAACTCCACGCACGTCACCGTCGACGACTGCGACGTGCACGACGTGACCCAGTTCGGCATGCACGTGCTGGGCGGAGTCGACTCCCACACCGAGCACCTCACGATCAGCCGCTGCCGCCTCGAACGCATCGGCGGTACGGCCGGCCAGGTCGGCTACCCGATCTACATCACCTGCGGCGGCAACAACCCCGCCGCCCAGAAGCACAGGTTCGTCCGCGGCCTCGACAACCTGATCATCGGCAACAAGAAGGCGTACGGCCAGGGCGGCAACGCCGACCTCTTCGCGATCTACGACATCTTCGACGGCGTCTTCGAGCGCAACGCCCTGTTCTTCGGCGGCGACGCCGGGCTGTCGACCGACCGCTGCAGGAAACTGGTGATCGCGGGGAACATCATCGGGCACTGCCACACGGTCGGCATCAACGTCTGGCAGACCAACGACGTCACCGTGACCGGCAACGTGGTCTACAACAACTACCAGAACTACGGCGGCGCGGCCCACCCGGAGCCGCGCGGCGGGATCCGCACCTACGCCAGGTCGGGCTTCAAGGCGGAGAACGTCGTCATCGTCGGCAACCGCTGCTTCGACGACCAGGAGACCAAGACCCAGGACTACGGCGTGTACATCCACCCGCGCACCCGAGGGGTGGACATCGGGACCAACACCCTGACCGGCAACAAGGAGGGCATGTTCCGGGCCGGGTCGGTGGAGGGGATCACCTTCTCCTTCGTCGTCACCGTGGACGCGCTGCCCACCGAGGGGTACTGGGAGAAGGGCATGGTCGTCCAGCTCCGCAACCCGGCGGCGGGACAACCGCCGCAGTGGGTGTGCACGGCGGCGGGCAAGCCGGGCACCTGGCAGCCGCTCGGCGGCTCGGCGACGGCGACGTCCGTCACCGCGACGCCCGCCTACGTGGGCCAGCTCGCCCTGCAGGGCAACGCGCTGCACGTGGCCACGGGCACCGCCTCGGCGGCGGACTGGCGCAAGGTCGGAGACCTGGCGTGACGGTGCGCCTCCCGTTGGAAGAGGGCCGGTCCTCGCTGGAAGAGGGCCGGTCCTCGGCGGAATCCCCGTCGCGGGTGGGACGCAGGTCCCTGCTGGCGGCGGCGGGCGCGCTGGCCGCCGCCGGGGTGGCGGTGTCGAGCGCCCCCGCCCTCGCCGCAGTGCGGACGGTCGCGGCGACCGGCCTTCCACCCGCCACCGCTCACGGGCTGTACGTCGAGAAGGACGGCCCCGCCAGGCTGCTGATCTGGCAGCGCGCGAACCCGGGCCAGCGCTGGATCCGCTACGACGTGCGGCGCTTCACGGTGCCGGCGAAACGCCTGGACGCCTGGCGCGTCCAGGGCATCGCCGCCCTGCGGCCGGACACCTCCGCGCCGTCCCCCGGCGGCGCCGAGGCGCCGTCGATCGAACTCACCACCCCCGCCAACTACGAATACGCCTTCAAACTGGCGGGGCAGCAGTCCCACCTCGGCGGCATGCACGGTCACGAGCTGCTGCGGAGTTTCCTCATGGTGGCCGACGGCCGCGCAGTGCCGGTCGCCGAGCCGGGGGCGCTCACTGCCTTCGACACCTTCGAGCTGGCCCAGGACACCGAACTGTTCGACCCCCTGTCGGACCCGCCGACACCGATCGGCGACCTGCACGTGCGGCACGTGTTCACCGCCGGAGGGCTCGGGCTGCGGTGGCGGCTCGACTGGCGGGCCGAGCGGTCGGTGTCCGTCGCCTACGGCGCGATGCTGCCGGCGATCAGGGCGGCCGACGTGACCACCCGGATGCGCTACCTCGACCAGGCCCGCGAGTACGACATCGCGGCGGAGGGGCACGACGCGCCCTCCGCCGACAGCTACGGCGTGCAGATGTACAACACCACCAACGGCGCGAGCCTGTCGGTGGAGCTCGGCCCCGAGTTCTTCGGCGGCTACACGCGGTCGGCCGGTCGCGGGCTCTGGGTCTACGACGGCGCGAAGTACAACAAGGTCTACCCGACGCGCGTCTTCGACCCCCACCAGGAGCCGGTGGCCGCGGGCGACGCCTGGCACCTGGAGGCGACGTACCGGTTCCGCTTTCCCGCTTGAGCGGGGAGCGCGCAGGAAGGCGGGGAGGGTGCGGATCCACGCTCCCCGCCTTTCCGCTCAGCCGGGCTTGACAGGGGTTCCGGCGCGGGCCGACTCGTAGACGGCCAGGACCAGCGCCAGCGCCGCCCGGCCGTCGGCGGAGGTGACCTCGGGCGCTCGGCCCTCGGCGACCGCGTCGACGAAGTCGGCGAGCTGGGCCAGGTGCGACTCGGCGCCGAGCCGGGCGGGGGAGCCGCCGGAGATCCGGTCGTCGTCGCCGACCTTGAAGCTGCTGATGACCTCGTTCTCCACGACGGCGTGCCCCTGGTCGCCGAACACCGAGACCCGGACGCTCGCCCCGCCGTGCGCCGCCGTCGTCGCGAACACCCGCCCCAGCGCGCCGCCGGCGAACCGCACCGCGGCGATCGCGGTGTCCTCCACCTCGATGCCCTCGTGCGCCAGCAGGCCGGTGTACGCGGAGACCTCCTCGGCCGGGCCGAGCAGCGCGAGCATCAGGTCGACCACGTGCACGCCCTGGTTCATCAGCGCGCCGCCGCCGTCCAGCGCCCAGGTGCCGCGCCAGCCTCCCGAGTCGTAGTAGGACTGCGGCCGCCACAAGGTCACCTCGGCGGCCCCGGAGGTGAGCCGCCCCAGTTCCCCGGCCTCGATCGCCGCCTTCACCAGGCGGAAGGACGGCTCGAACCGGCGCTGGCTGATCACCGTGACGGTCCTGCCCGACTCGCGCTCCGCCTCGATGATCCGGTCGGCCGCGGCGAGCGTGATGTCGATCGGTTTCTCGATGACGACGTGCTTGCCCGCCCTGAGCGCGGGCACCGCGGCGTCGGCGTGCAGTCCGCTCGGCAGGCAGATGACGACCGCGTCGATGTCGTCCCTGGCGTACAGCGCGTCGAGGTCGCCGACCGCGTCGCAGCCGTGCGTCGCGGCGAGCGCCTCGGCCCGCCCGAGGTCCGTGTCGGCGACGGCGACGAGTCGCGCCTTGCCCTCCAGGGACGCGACCAGCCTCGCGTGCAGCGCTCCGATGACCCCGCACCCAACGATTCCGAATCGCACGGAACCCCCTTCGTGTCGGCAACTATGACCTAGGACTTTAGTTAGCCCCTCTGACCGGGTCAAGATTTCTGCGCGAAAGCCGCATTTCTGGCCATCAAATGTCTTATGTCCTAGGATTGCCGGACATTGGGCTACCAGAGGAGCAGGGAATGCGGCTGGGGATCATCGGGATCGACAACACGCACGCGGACCACGCCGTGCGCCACCTCAACCTGGAGCACGCGCTGGGGTCCGCGCGGGTCGTCGCCATCCACGGCGGTACGGCGGAGCGCTCCGCCGCCCTGGCCGAGACCGGCGGTGTCGAGACGGTCGCCGAGCGGCCCGAAGACCTGATCGGCCAGGTCGACGCGGTGATCGTGATGGACAGGGACGGCGCGCTGCACCGGGCGCATGCCGTACCGCTGCTCAAGGCCGGGGTGCCGGTGCTGGTGGACAAGCCGCTGGCGACCACGGTGGCCGACGCCGAGGCGATCCTGGCCGCGGCCAGGGCGGGAGGCGTGCCGGTCACCTCCTACAGCGCGCTGAGGTGGGCGCCCGCGCTGGCCGCCGTGGGCGAGCGGGCGGCCGAGATCGGCGAGATCCGCACGGTGGTGGCCACCGGGCCGGTCCAGCGCGACAGCGTCTACGGCGGGGTGTCCTTCTACGGCGTGCACGCGGTGGAGATGGCGCTCCACCTGCTCGCGCCGCCGGACGCCGCGCCCGCCGTGTCCGTGCTGCCCGGTGCCGTGCTCGCCGTCGTCCCCGCCGGGCCGGCGCACGGGGTGATCAACCTCGTCGAGCGCGGCCCGGAGGCGGCGGTGCCGTTCCATCTGGAGGTGGTCGGCACGAAGGGGGTCGTGGCCGAGCCGGTCGTCCTGGCGAAGGACTACACGCTGCCGTCGTTGCGGGTGTTCCTGGAGATGGCGCGGACGGGCGTGGCGCCGCTGGACGAGGCGGAGCTGCTGGCTCCGGTACGGGTGATGGAGGCGATCAGCGCGTCGATCGCGGCCTGCGCCGGCTGACCGCCTGGCGCGTCGAGCCGGTAGAAGAAGCCGTGCTCGGCCTCGGGCAGCAGCACCACCCTGGCCGGGACTCCCGCCTCGGCCAGGCGCTCGGCCAGGGCGTACACGGGCGGGTGCGGGAAGTACCGCTCCTTGCCGACCACGACGAACAGGAACGGCGGGGCGCCGGGCGACACATGGGTCTCCGGCGAGGCGGCGGCGAAGTCCGCGGACGGCGCGCCGGCCAGGTGCTCGACGGCGGCCTTGATCCCCGGGTCCATGTCCGGCCACGGCCGCAGCGTGCCGGGGCCGTTGAGGCTGACGCACGCGGCGGGCTCCCGCCAGGGCCGCCCGGCGCCGTGAACGCGGCGCGGGCCGCCGTCCGCCCACGGTCCGGCCAGGGCGAGGAGCGACCCCAGGTGCGCGCCCGCCGAGCTGCCCACCAGCACCACGGGCAGGTCGCCGAGCCCCTGGCTGTCCAGCAGGGACAGGAAGAGCCGGTAGCCGTCCGTGACATCGTCCATGAGCGGGCCGAGCCGCTCCCCGGTCCGGTAGCCGAGCGACGCGCTCACCACCCCACGCCCAGCCGCCTCCCGCATCCGCTCGTGCCACGCCTCCGGCGCTCCCGACGTCCAGCCGCCCCCATGAACGAAGCAGAGCGAATAGGGCGCGACGGCCTCCGCGGGCCAGAGCACATCGAGCCTGCGGCCAGGCACCGGCTCCCGGTCGTACGGCACGGTCTCGATCTTCACGACGCCTCCCTGGATGTGGTCCAATGGCCTGAAAGAAAGATCCTAGGTCCTAAGTGGGGAAGAGATGCGTTCGACGGACATACGGATACGCGAGGCCGCCGCGACCTTCCAGGACGTGTCGCTCGATCACCCGCTGCGGCTCTCGGGGGCGACGGTCGACCGGTTCACCCTGGCCCTCGTCACGGTGACCGCCGAGGACAGGTCGGGCCGCCTCGCCGAGGGCACGGGATCGAGCGTGCTGTCGGTGCCCTGGGCGTGGCCGCGCTCGGCCGCCACCTGGGAGGCCCGCGACGCCGCCCTCCGTGACCTGACCCGGCGGCTCGCCGAGACCGTGACCGACCTGGGGCCCGCCGACCCTTTCGACTTCTACGCCGACCTGGCCTCCGCGCCCGGAGAGGTGCCCGACCTGGCCGTGGCGCTCGCCCGGGGCGCGGTCGACAACGCCGTCCACGACGCCTGGGCGCGGGCGGCGGGCCGGTCGGCGTGGTCCATGTACGCGCCCGAGCACACGGGCTCCGCCCGCCGCGACCGGCTCCCCGTGCAGCACGTGGTCGGGGTGGGCGATCCGCTCGACGATGAGGGCTCGGGGCGCTCGCTGCGGGACTGGGTGCGCTCCGAGGGGATCGCCCACCTCAAGGTGAAGGTGGCGGGCGCCGACCCCGACGACGACGCGAAGCGGGTGGCCGAGGTGTACGACGTGCTGAGACGGACGGCGCCCGGACGGGTCTCGCTGTCCGTCGACCCGAACGAGGGCTACCGGGAGGCCGCCGGGGTCGTGGCGATGCTCGACGCCCTCCGGGTGGACGCGCCCGCCGCCTACGCCGCCGTCGCCTACCTGGAGCAGCCCGTGCCGCGCGACGCCGAGCCCGACCCCCGGGGGATGCGGGCGATCGGCCGCCGGGTCCCCGTCCTGGTCGACGAGGGCCTCGCCGGCGTGCGCGACCTCGCCGACCTGGTGGACCACGGGTGGAGCGGCCTGGTCGTCAAGGCGGCCAAGGGGCAGACGCTGGCGCTCACCGCCTTCGCGCACGCCCGCGCGCACGGGCTGCGGGTCATGGTCCAGGACCTGACCGCCGTCGATGTGGCCCTCGCGCACTCCGCCCGGCTGGCCGCAGCGCTCTCACCGTCCTGGCCCGCCTTCGAGTACAACAGCAGGCAGTACGCGCCGAAGGCCAACGCCCGGCTGGCCGAGGGCAGGCCGGATCTGGTGGCCGTGCGCGATGGGCACGTCGTCGTGGGGCCGCCGCTGGCAGGGATCTACTAATTAGGACCTAGGTCTTTTCTTGAGCGTGCGGGCGTCGTAGAGTGCGGGCCAGGCGAGAGGCGGGAGGGCCAATGCGGGTGGGATGGATCGGCACCGGGCTCATGGGCGAGCCGATGGCGCGGCGGCTGCTGGCGGCCGGGCATCGGCTGGCCGTGTACAACCGGACGCCGAGCCGTACGCGGAAGCTGGTCGCGGCCGGGGCGGGCGCGGCCGGGTCGGTGGCGGAGGCGGTGGCGGGCAACGAGGTCGTCGTGACGATGGTGGCGTTACCCGCCGACGTCGAGCAGGTGTTCCTCGGGCCCGGCGGCGTCCTGGCCCACGCCGCGCCGGGCAGCGTGGTCGTCGACTGCTCGACCTCCTCGCCCGAGCTGGCCCGGCGGCTGGCGGAGCAGGGGGCGGAGCGCGACGTCGCGGTCCTGGACGCGCCGGTCAGCGGTGGGCCCGCCGGAGCGGAGGCGGGGACGCTGTCGATCATGGCCGGGGGCGACGCCGAGGCGTACGCCAGGGTGCGCCCGCTGCTCGCCGCGGTCGCCGCCACCGTCGTCCACCACGGGCCGCCCGGCTCGGGACAGCTCGCCAAGCTCGTCAACCAGACCCTCGTCGCGGGCGCCACGCTCGCCGTCTGCGAGGCCTACGCGCTCGCCCACCGTGTCGGCCTCGACCCGGAGCTGGTACGGGAGTCGACGCGCGTCGGCGTGGCCGGATCACCGCTGTTCGACTTCCTGTGGACCCGGCTGGCGGCCGGCGACCTGGAGCCGGGCTTCAAACTCGACCACTTCATCAAGGATCTCGCCCTCGTCCGCGAGGCCGCGGGGGAGTCCCCGCTGCCGGGCGTCGGCCTGGTGACCGAGCTCGCCGAGCGGGCCAGGGCCGGGCGCGGGGGCGGGCGGGGCACCCAGGCGCTGGTCACCGCGATCATGGAGCGAGCCCGGTGATCGTCGACTCGCATGTGCACGTGGGGCGGTGGAAGTACCCGCCCCTGGAGGAGTACCTGCCCGCGATGAAGGAGGCCGGCGTGGCCGCCGCGGTGCTGGTGCAGTTCGTCGGCAACGCCGACAACGCCTACCTCGGGCAGTGCGTCGCCGCCCATCCCGGCCGCCTCGCCGCCGTCGCGATGGTCGAGCCCGACACCCACGGGGCGCCCGCGCACGTCGCCAGGCTCGCCGCGACCGGCCGCTTCGGCGGGATCCGGCTGTGGGCCACGACCCGCTCACCCGGAGCCGACCCGCTGGCGGTATGGCGGGCCGTCGAGGCCGCGGGGCTGGTGGCGAGCGTGCGCGGGCCCTTGCGCGACATCGCCGACCCCGCGTTCGCCGCCCTCCTCGACGAACTGCCCGCACTGCGCTTCCGGCTCGAACACCTCGGCTTCACCGAGTACCCCGCCGCCGACCGGCGGGACTTCGGCCGCTTCCTCGACCTGGCCGCCAGGCCCGGCGCGCACACCATGTGGGCCGGATTCTACGCCAACAGCGGCACGCCGTACCCGCATCCCGACGCCGACCCGTTCCTGCGGGACGCGGTCGCCGCGTTCGGGGCCAGGCGCGTCACCTGGAGCGGCGACTGGAACCGGCCCGACGCCCGGCCCGGCGACTACGCCGCCGCGGTGCGCCACCCGCTGGAGCGGCCCTACCTCACCGAGGAGGACCGCCGCTGGATCCTCGGCCGCGCGACGGCCCACCTGTTCGGCCTGCCCGAGGCGGGGGCGTGAGCGTCCGGGTCGGGATCATCGGGCCCGGTGGCATCGCCGAACGCCACGCCGCCGCCCTCACCGGCGCGGGCGCCACACTCGCCGCCGTCGCGGGCCCCGACCTCGCCCAGGCCACCGCCTTCGCCGCCGCCCACCCCACCCAGGGGTACGGCAGAGCTACGGTGCACCGCACCGCCGACGACCTCTGCGCGCAACCGGGGCTGGACGCCGTGATCATCGCGGCGCCGCACGCCGTCCACGCCGAGCAGGCCATCGCCGCGCTGGAGGCCGGGCTGCACGTGCTCTGCGAGATCCCGGCCGGGCTGAGCCTGGCCGAGGCGCGGGCCGTCGCCGACGCCGCCGAGCGGGCGGGCAGGCACGCCGCCGTCGCGCACACGCTGCGGTTCTGCTCGCCGTACCTCGCGGCGAAGGAGCTGATCGAGGCGGGGGAGTCGCGGGTGCGGCACGTCGTGGCCCGCACGCTCATGCTGCGCCAGCGCGACACCGGCTTGGACGGGCGGCCCCGCGACTGGAGCGACGACGTGCTCTGGCACCACGGCGCGCACACCGTGGACGCCGCGCTGTGGCTCCTCGGCGCCGCCTCCGCCGAGGTGAGCGGCGGGCTCGGGCCGCCGTGGAAGGCCGGCGGGCGGGCGATGGACGTGGGCGCGGTGCTGCGCGTCCCGGACGGCGGCCTGGCCACGATCGCCCTGTCGTACCACTCCAGGCTGGCCGCCCGCGACCTGACGATCATCGCGGAGGACCGCACCCTGCACCTGTCCGGCGGGCGGCTGCTCGACGGCGACCGGCTGATCGCCGACTGCGGCGACGCCGACCGGATGGAGCGCGAAGGGCTGGCCAGGCAGGACCGCGACTTCCTCGCCGCCGTCACCGAGGGACGCCCGCCCGCCTGCACCGTGGCCGACGTCCTGCCCGCCATGCGCGTGCTCGACCACCTCCACCGGCTGAACGAAGGAAACCTGTGAACGAACTCGCCCGCATGGTCACCGACGAGGCCGCCGAAGCCCTCGGCCGCGCGAAGATCGCGCTCGTGCCGATCGGCGCGACCGAGCAGCACGGCCGCCACCTCACCTTCGACACCGACTTCGCCATCGCCGAGGCGTTCGCCCGCAGGCTCGCCGCCGATCTGGGCGCGGACGCCCTGCTCTGCCCCGGCTTGCCGTACGGGCTGTCGGAGCACCACCTGGGCTTCGCCGGAACGCTCACGCTGCGGCCCGCCACGTTGCTCGCCGTCCTGCACGACGTGGCCGAGTCGCTGGCGGCGGCGGGACTGCGGCGCGTCATCGTCGTCAACGGCCACGGCGGCAACGTCGACGCCGTCCGGCTGGCGGCGCGCGGCCTGCGGCGCGACCACGGCGTGCTGATGGCCCACCTCATGTGGGCGGGGCTCGCCGCCGACACCATCGCCGAGCACGTCGGCAGCGCCCGCTACGGCCACGCCTGCGAGGGCGAGACGTCGGTCGGCATGGTGCTGGCCCCGCAGGTCGTCCGCGCGGACCGCATCGGCCCGCCCGACCCCGGCCTGCCGGTCCTGCCGCACGCCGCGCCCCCCACCCCCAGGGTCGACCTGCCGCTCGCCTACGACACCCTGTCGGCGGGCGGCGCGCTGGGCGACGCCCGGCTGGCGAGCACCGAACTGGGCAAGAAGATCGTCGAGACGGCGTACGGCAGGGCGCTGGAGTTCGCCAGGGCCTTCGCCGCCGGAACGGAGGGCTGAGCCGTGCGGGTGCTCGTCGCGGGAGGGGCGGGGGACGTGGGCCGGATGGTCGTGCCCGTCCTCGCCCGCCACCATCAGGTCCGGGTGCTGGACCTGCGGCCGCCGGAGGGCGAGGTCGAGTTCATCGAGGGCAGCGTCACCGACCAGGCGGCCGTCGAGAAGGCGGCCCGCGACCAGGACGCCGTCGTCTACCTGGCCATGGGCCGGAAGACCGGCTGGCGCGACGGCCCCGCCTGGGTGGCCAGCCACTTCGCGGTGAACGTGACCGGCCCCCACGTCACCCTGGAGACCTGCGCCCGGGCAGGGGTACGGCAGGCCGTCTACGCCAGCAGCATGTCGGTCTTCGCCGACTACACGACCCGCGACTACACGGCCGACCCCGCCCCCGACGCCACCGACGCCTACGGCCTGACCAAGCGCCTCGGCGAGCAGGTGTGCGAGGCGGCCTCGCGGGAGCACGGCCTGGCCGTCACCGCGCTGCGCCTGGTCGGGCCGATGCCGGACGAGGAATGGCACGCCTACCGGGGAGAGCGCCGCGAGCTGGTGACCGCGGGCAGCGACGTGGCGGCGGCCTTTTTGGCCGCTCTCGCCCGCACCGAGCCGGGCTTCGCCGCGTACACGATCACCGGCGACCACGATCGGCTGACCCTGGACTGGACGCCCGCCTTCACCGCCCTCGGGTGGCGGCCGAGGGCCAGGCGGTCATAGGGCTTCTCGGCCGTCCTCCGCGGGCACGGGGTCCGGACTCTCGAAATGCCGGCGGTAGTGGCGATCGAGCCAGAATCCCGCGATCTGCGAGCTGAACACCGACAGCAGGACGAGCGCGACGAAGAACTTCTCGTTGATGATCTGGGCGTCGAACGTCACCGTCGCGAGGACGATCCCCGGACCGCCTCGCGCGTTCATCGCCACCGCGTACGTGAGCGCCCGCTTGTTGTCCTCGCGCGCCAGCCGGGCACCCAGCCATATGCTGACGGACTTGATCACGCAGGCGAAGACGAAGAACCAGAGGAAGAACAGCACGTCGAAGTGGTGGACGAGGTTCAGTTTGAGTCCGACGACGGCAAAGTAGATCGGGACGAAGAAAGCCAGGGAGAAGCGTTTGAGCGTGCCCCACTTGTCGTTCTCCGTCCCCTCCTGAACGCCGGAGGCGGTGTCGCTGCGTGACACGCTCATGCCCGCCACGAGTGCGCCGAAGACCGGATTGACGCCGAGCGAGACGCTGATCAGGACGGTGACGAGCAGAAAGACGAGCCGGAAGGCGGTCGCGTTGCGGCGCTCCAGCGCGTTGAACCGGTTGGCGGCGAGCCATCGGAAGATCCGGCCGCCCACCGCGAGGAACACCGCGAAGAAGACGAGCGCCATCACGATGTAGTACACGGAGGAGTAGACGACCGAGTCGACTCCGATCAGCGCCCACAATCCGAACGCGCTCTCCGACCTGGCCTGCACCAGACCCAGTCCGACGGCCAGGATCACGTAGAGGATGACGTCCTCGATGACCGCGACGCTGAGCACCACGCGGGCGAAGGCCGTGTTCAGAATGCCGATGTCCAGCAGGATTCTGGAGATCACCGGGATGCTCGTCACGGCGATCGCGACACCGAAGACCAGCGTGAAGACCACCGGCGTGCCGCGCGGCCCGGAGAAGTCGGTGTAGTCGAGCATCTGGGCGACGAGCAGAGCGGAGCCGAAGGGAATGAGCAACCCGCTCACGCTCAGGGAGGCGACGAGCGTGCGTTCTCTGCCGCCCGACGGAATCCGCAGTTCGCCGCCGGCCAGGAACATCAGCAGGATGAGTCCGAACTGGTACAGCGCCCCGATCACCACCGAGGTGACCCCGGACGCCGGAAACAGCCTGGTGGCGGTGTCCGGGGCGACCAGGCCCAGCACGGTCGGCCCGAGGAGGAACCCGCCGACGATCTCGCCGATCACGGGGGGCTGCCGGAGCCGGGCGAACAGGTGGCCCACGATGTGGGCACACGCGATCAGCAGGGTCAGCGCCAGGAGAAGGTGCGCGAGATCAGCGGTTCGAAATAACATCGCGTCTCCGGGTTTCGATTCATGAACGAATTGCCGAGCGAGCGGTTCGCCGTCAATACCGACATGAGTGGGGGAACTGTTTTCCGGCAGCGCGGAAAGGGGGGCGGCGGGTTTGTGGCGTCTCACCCTTCCTGCGCGACACCAGGCCATCCCGCCGACCGAACGCGTCGACCATTCATTTAAAGATCGCGATTAAAGGCCGTTACACTATGTTTACACCTGTGCGATGAGACAATCAAGGCACTAAAATTCACACTCGCGAGCTGTGATCAAGGTTTACTTATGACTTTTAGTGTTAACGTCGCTTGGGGTGGCCGGGGGATACAGCCGGAGCCTGCCTGAATTATCGCTTTATAGCGTAAATTGTCCACCCATTTCGGGCGGCAGGCCAATTAGACATTCTTCTCAGATCTGGGCAAATGTCGAGTGTTGCGAGCCTGTGGTGTGCGGGTGAGAGGGAAAGTCGGCGAGCCTCTCGCGAGGTAATTATCGGGGACTCTGTCTCGTTGATCCGGTCGTGCGGGAAGAAGATCTGATTCCTGTCGGCCCGCGCCTCCGCACGCCGACCGTATCCATCGGGTCATCCATCGATATCGCCGCGATCAAATCTGGCCCAGAAATTCGCCTGGCCGACTAGGTGCCGCCCCGGCGCCGGTCCTTGCCACTCGTTACGTATAGTTATAAATTCGATACATAGGGTGACACTGTGCTTGAGGAGGGATCCGCAATGACGCGGAGTCCGGACGGACTGTCGGCGGCTCGCCTCTTCGCCATGAGAACGGCGCCGGCCCGCCGGCTGGCGGTCGACGCCGAACGGGTCGCGGACGCCTGCCAGGCCATGGCGGCCCGGTTTCAACGCGGCGGCAAACTCATCGTGTTCGGCAGCGGCGCCGCCGCCACCGACGCGCAGCACGTCGCGGTCGAGTTCATGCACCCGGTCATCGTCGGCAAGCGCGCCCTGCCGGCGATCTCGCTGACCTCCGACGTGGCCACGGTCACCGGCGTGTCCGCCCTGTCGGGGCCCGCCGCGATCTTCGCCCACCAGCTGCGACATCTCGCCGAACCCGAGGACATCGCCCTGGGCGTCGCCCTCGACGGCCGGTGCGCCGCCGTACACCACGGCCTCGCGGTCGCCGGGGAGATGGGCCTGCTCACGGTGGCGCTGCTCGGCGGGGACGGCGAGATCACCGCGGACCACGCGCTGACCGTGGCGTCCGATGATCCCAGGGTGGTGAAGGAGGTGCACGTCACCACGTACCACCTTCTGTGGGAGTTGACACATGTCTTCTTCGAGCAGCCGGGGGTACTAATCCGATGAGCTGCTCAGCAGAGCACCACTGCGTGACCTGCTCGGACGAGGCCGTGACCGTCCTGGTCGTGGACCTGCTGGAGGGCGACCTGGCCCTCGTGGACACCGAGCGGGGCCGTGAGGAGATCAGCGTCGCGCTGGTCGAGGCCGCCGTGGGCGACCTGGTCCTCGTACATGCCAAAGAGGCGATCGCCGTCGTGGGGAGTGGAGGACCGTGAGCCCGCTGGAGTCGCTCTATCCCTTTCTGTACGCCGAGGAGCGCACGGACCCGGCGATGGTGCTCGACGACGTGCGGCGGTCCAGCATCGCCAAGATCGAGGAGATCGTCGAGCTGCGGCGGACCGTCGCGGACCGGGACGGCGCCAGGCTCGACGCGTGCGCCGCGGAGATGGCCGCGGCCTTCGCCGCCGGGGGCAGGCTGTTCGCCTTCGGCAACGGCGGCAGCTCCAGCGACGCCCAGGATCTGGCCGGCCTCTTCCTCCATCCCGGAGGGCTGCCCGCCTTCGCCCTCACCGGCGACGCCGCGGTCATGACCGCGCTCTCCAACGACATCGGCTTCGACGTGGTGTTCTCCCGCCAGCTGGCCGCGCTCGGCCGGCGGGGCGACATCGCCGTCGGACTCTCCACCAGCGGTAACTCCCCGAACCTGCTGCGCGCCTTCGAGGAGGCGGCCTCGCGGGGCATGCTCACCGTCGGCCTGGTCGGCGACGGCGGCGGCGAGATGGCAGGGCGTGACGACATCGACCACCTGTTCGTGGTGCCCTCGACATCGGTGCACCGCATCCAGGAAGCCCAGACCACGATCTACCAGGTCCTGTGGGAGCTGACCGTCTCAAGGGGGAATCATGACTGACGACCCGGAACTCCACATTCTCTGGATCAACGCCGGACTCAGCTGCGACGGGGACTCCGTCGCGCTGACGGCCGCGACGCAGCCGAGCATCGAGGAGATCGTCCTCGGCGGTCTGCCCGGCCTGCCGAAGGTGGCCGTGCACTGGCCGCTGATCGACTTCGAGAGCGGGCCGATGCAGGGCGCCGACGCCTTCATCGAGTGGTTCTTCAAGGCAGACCGGGGCGAGCTGGAGCCCTTCGTGCTCGTCGTCGAGGGTTCCATCCCGAACGAGTCGCTCAAGCAGGAGGGCTACTGGTGCGGCTTCGGCAACAACCCGGAGACGGGGCAGCCGATGACCACCAGCGAGTGGCTCGACAGGCTCGCGCCCAAGGCGACGGCCGTCCTGGCCGCCGGTACCTGCGCCACCTACGGCGGCATCCACGCGATGGCGGGCAACCCGACCGGCGCGATGGGCGTGGCCGACTACCTCGGCTGGGACTGGAAGTCCAAGGCGGGCCTGCCGATCGTCAACGTCCCCGGCTGCCCGATCCAGCCGGACAACCTGTCCGAGACGATCCTCTACCTGCTCTACCAGGTGTCGGGCCAGGCGCCGATGATCCCGCTGGACGAGGCGCTTCGGCCGACCTGGCTGTTCGGCCAGACCGTCCACGAGGGCTGCGACCGGGCCGGCTACTACGAGCAGGGCCAGTTCGCCGCCGAGTACGGCTCCCCGAAGTGCCTGGTCAAGATCGGGTGCTGGGGGCCGGTGGTGAAGTGCAACGTTCCCAAACGCGGCTGGATGAACGGCATCGGCGGCTGCCCGAACGTGGGCGGGATCTGCATCGCCTGCACCATGCCGGGCTTCCCCGACAAGTTCATGCCGTTCATGGACGAGCCCCCCGGCGCCCGCGTCTCGGCCACGGCGAGCGGCGCGTACGGGGTCGTGATCAGGGCCCTTCGCGGTTTCACGATGAAGACAGTCGACATGGAGCCGAAGTGGCGCAAGAAGGGCCGCGAGCTCCTCACCGGATACAAGGCTCCCTGGTAAAGGCAGAGATATGACGACTTCAGAGCAGGATCCAGACCTCGTCGAGATGGCCTGGGACCCGATCACCAGGATCGTGGGCAGTCTCGGCATCTACGCCAAGGTCAACTTCAGGACCAAGGAGGTCACCGAGTGCCACAGCACCTCGTCGATCTTCCGCGGCTACAGCATCTTCATGAAGGGCAAGGACCCCAGGGACGCGCACTTCATCACCAGCCGCATCTGCGGCATCTGCGGTGACAACCACGCCACCTGCTCGGTCTACGCGCAGAACATGGCCTACGGCGTGGCGCCCCCGGCGCTGGGCGAGTGGATCCTGAACCTGGGCGAGGCCGCCGAATACATGTTCGACCACAACATCTTCCAGGAGAACCTGGTCGGGGTCGACTACTGCGAGAAGATGGTGCGCGAGACCAACCCCGGCGTGCTGGAGATGGCCGAACGCACCGAGTGCCCGCGCGCGGGCGAGCACGGCTACAAGACCATCGCCGACATCATGCGCTCGCTCAACCCCCTGGAGGGCGAGTTCTACCGTGAGGCGCTCCAGGTGAGCCGCCTCACGCGGGAGATGTTCTGCCTGATGGAGGGCAGGCATGTGCACCCGTCGACGCTCTACCCCGGCGGGGTGGGCACGGTCGCGACGGTGCAACTGTTCACCGACTACCTGACCCGGCTCATGCGCTACGTGGAGTTCATGAAGCGGGTCGTCCCGATGCACGACGACCTGTTCGACTTCTTCTACCAGGCGCTGCCCGGCTACGAGCAGGTCGGCCGGCGGCGGGTGATGCTGGGCTGCTGGGGGAGCTTCAACGACCCCGCACACTGCGACTTCGACTACGCGAACATGGCCGACTGGGGCCGCAAGATGTTCGTCACGCCGGGCGTGGTGGTGGACGGGAAGCTGGTCACCAACAACCTGGTCGACATCAACCTGGGCATCCGCATCCTGCTCGGCAGCTCCTACTACGACGACTGGGCGGGCCAGGAGCCGTTCGTCACCCACGACCCGCTCGGCAATCCGGTCGACATCCGCCACCCGTGGAACCAGCACACGATCCCGCACCCGCAGAAGCGCGACTTCTCGGGCAACTACAGCTGGGTGATGTCGCCCAGATGGTTCGACGGGACCGATCACCTGGCGCTCGACACCGGTGGCGGCCCGCTCGCCCGGCTGTGGTCCACGGCGCTGTCCGGCCTGGTCGACATCGGCTACGTCAAGGCCACCGGGCACAGCGTGATCATCAATCTGCCGAAGACGGCGCTCAAGCCCGAGAAGACGTTCGAGTGGAAGATCCCGCAGTGGAGCAACACCATTGAACGCAACAGGGCGAGGACCTACTTCCAGGCCTACGCGGCGGCGTGCGCCCTGCACTTCACCGAGATGGCGCTGGCCGAGGTGCGCGCGGGCCGTACCCAGACCTGGGCGCCCTTCAAGGTTCCCGAGGAGGCCATCAGCTGCGGTTTCACCGAGGCCGTGCGCGGTGTTCTCTCGCACCACATGGTGATCAGGAACGGGAAGATCGCGAACTACCACCCGTACCCGCCGACACCGTGGAACGCCAGCGTCCGGGATTCCTACGGCACGCCGGGCCCCTACGAGGACGCGGTGCACAACACGCCGATCTTCGAGGAGAACTCGCGGGAGAACTTCAAGGGCATCGACATCATGCGCACGATCCGCAGCTTCGACCCGTGCCTGCCGTGCGGCGTGCACATGTACCTCGGGCAGGGCAAGGATCTCCGGCGCCTGCACAGCCCGCACGCCTTCACCACTCTGTAGGGGACGGGAACGATGACAGCGACGCAGGTGCGGGCCACAGGCGACCAGGTGGAGACACTGCTGTCCGAGCTGGCCGCGATCAGCGACGCGGGCACCCGGGCCAAGGCGGAGGAACTCGTCCGGCTGCTCGTCGAGCTGTACGGCTCCGCGCTCGGCAAGGTCATGGAGATCGTCACCGAGAGCGAGGCGGCCGACGTGCTGCGCCGGCTCACCGCCGACGACCTGGTCGCCGGGCTGCTCGCCGTACACGACCTGCACCCGCTGAGCACCGAGGAGCGGGTACGGGCCGCGCTGGACGGCGTGCGGCCCTACCTGGGGACGCACGCCGGCGGGGTCGAGCTGCTGGAGGTGGGCGCCGAGGGGGTGGTGCGACTGCGGCTGGAGGGGACCTGCCACGGCTGCCCCTCCTCCCTCGTCACCGTCAGGACGGCGATCGAGCGGGCGGTCGTGGAGGCGGCGCCCGAGGTGCTGCGGGTGGACGTGGACGGCATGGTCGACGCCGTCGGCTCGTCGCTCCTGCAGGTCGGGCTGCGCCCGCCGCCGGGGCCCTGCCCGGTGCCCGAGGGGGCCGGTTCATGACCTTGCGCAAGTTCGTCCTGCCGCCTCCCGCCGCGGAGGCGCCCGCGTTCGAGAGGTGCGAGATGTGCGCCGAACGGATCGGGGAAGAGCACGGGCACGTGGTGAACGTGGGCAGCAGGGCCCTGATGTGCGTCTGCCGGGCCTGCCACCTGCTGTTCACCCGGGCCGAGGGGCGGTACCTGGCCGTCCCCGACCGATATCGGCACGATCCGTCGTTCGTCCTGGCGGCGGCGGACTGGGAGGAGCTGCGGATCCCGGTCCGGATGGCGTTCTTCTTCCACAACTCGGCGCTGGGCCGTACCGTCGCCTTCTATCCCAGTCCGGGTGGGGCCACCGAGTCGGAGCTGCCGCTTGACACCTGGGAGCGGGTGCTGGCGGCCAACCCGTCGCTGAGTGATCCGCTCCCCGACGTCGAGGCCCTGATCGTCGACCGGCGGCACGGGGGTGGCGCGGGCTACCTGGTGCCGATCGACGCCTGCTATCGGCTGACCGGTCTGGTCCGCACGCACTGGAAGGGGTTCGGGGGCGGGCAGGAGGCGTGGGAGGCGATCGACTCCTTCTTCGCGGAGCTGCGCGAGCGCAGCCTGCCGGTCCCGGCGGGAGACGGCCGTGGCTGATCTCGACTTCGCCGTCGCCGACGCGTGGGCCGACCGCTACGCGGCGGCGCCGACGCTCGTCTTCCGGCTGGGCGTCACCGCCCCGGCCGCCGTCCACGCGATAGCGCTGCGCTGCCAGATCCGGATCGAACCGCAGCGCCGGGGCTACGGGGCCGAGGAGCGGGAACTGCTCGCCGACCTGTTCGGGGAGCCGTCCCGCTGGGGGGACACGCTCAAGCCGCTGCAGTTCGCCACCGTGTCGACCATGGTGCCCGGTTTCTCCGGCACGCGGGAGGTCGAGCTGGCCGTACCGGTCACCTACGACCTGGAGGTGGCGACGGGCAAGTACTTCGCCTCCCTGCGGGACGGCGAGATCCCGCTGCTGATGCTGTTCAGCGGGACCGTCTTCGCGCGGACGGCGGCCGGATTCGCGGTCGAGCAGATCTCCTGGGCGTGCGAGGCCCGCTACCGGTTGCCCGTCCAGGTGTGGCGGGAGCTGATGGACCACTACTTCCCCGGCCAGGGCTGGATCCGGCTGAACCGCGACACGCTGGACGAACTGCAGCGGTTCAAGGTCTCCCGCACGCTGCCCACCTGGGACGAGGTCATCCACACTCTTCTGAAGGAGGTGCGAGGGTGAGCTCGCGTCTCGAGTCGGCCCGCAAGGTGGCCGACGCCGTGCTCTACGAGGGTTACCTGCTCTACCCCTACCGGGCGTCGGCCGCCAAGAACCGGTCCCGCTGGCAGTTCGGCGTGCTGGTCCCGCCCGGCTTCACCGCCACCGAGGAGCCCGCCGCCTCCCAGACCGAGTGCCTGCTGGAAGCGGGCCCCGACACGACCATCCACCTTCAACTGCGCTTCCTGCAGCTCCAGTCCAGGACCGCGGAGGAGGCCACGGACGACGGTTTCCGCCCTGTCGCCCGGCTGGAGGCCGCCTCCACGACCTACCTGACCTTCGACGAAGCCGTCGATCGTTCCGCGGACGCCACCTTGCCGCTGGCCGGACTGCTCACCGGAACCGCGCAGGTGGTGACGGTGGAGTTCGCCGCCGGGCAGTCGGTGGAACCGGTCGCGGACGGCCGGATCGTCCACGAGCACTGGCCGATCAGCGCGGCGCTGCGGGTCAAGGCGGAACCCCTGCCCGGACCGTACGGCCTGGCCAGGCTGCAGGTCCGGATCGAGAACACCGGCTCGTGGACGGGGCCGTCCCGGCAGGAGGCGTTGCGGCACTCCCTGATCGCCACGCACCTGCTGGTCGCGGTCGACTCGGGCGCGTTCGTCTCGCTGCTCGACCCGCCGGAGTGGGCGGCGCCCGCCGCGGAGAAGTGCGTGAACCTGCACACCTGGCCGGTCCTCGCCGGCGAGCCCGGCAGCCGCGACCTGATGCTGTCCGCGCCGATCATCCTCTACGACCACCCGGCCATCGCGCCGGAGAGCCCCGGCGACCTCTTCGACGCCACCGAGATCGACGAGATTCTCAGCCTCCGCACGATGACGCTCACCGACGAGGAGAAGCGCGAGGCGCGGGCCACCGACGCGCGGGCCGCCGAGATCATCGACCGTACCGACGACCTTCCGCCCGAACTCCTCGAACGCCTGCACGGCGCCATCCGCATGCTCCGGCCCCGAACCACCGTGCATGCCGGAGCGGGCGAGGACCCTGACCCGGAGGCGCGGCGGGAGAGCGTGCCGTGGTGGGATCCGGGAGCGGACGCGTCGGTGTCGCCGGAGAGCGACGGGGTCGTCATCGGCGGCGTCGAGGTCGCGAGGGGGAGCCGGGTCAGGCTGCTGCCGGGGCGCCCGCGGGGGACGCGGCGAGCGGACGCGCACGACATGTTCCTGGCCGGGCGGATCGCGCTGGTGGAGGCGGTCTTCCTCGACGTGGACGGCAACCGGCACCTGGCCGTGACGCTGGAGGACGACGAAGGGGCCGACCTCGCCAGGGCGCAGGGGCGGTTCCTGTACTTCGCCCCTGAGGAGGTCGAGTCGCTGTGACCCCTCGCATGCTGGTCGCGGGCGTCGGCAACGTCTTCCTCGGGGACGACGGCTTCGGCGTGGAGGTCGTCAGGCACCTGTCGCGCGGCGCGCTCCCGCCGGAGGTCAAGCTGGGCGACTTCGGCATCCGCGGCATCCACCTCGCCTACGAGCTGATGAACGGCTACGACACGACGATCCTCATCGACGCCCTTCCGCGGGGGGAGGCGCCGGGGACCGTCTACGTGCTCGACATCCGGCCGGAGGACGTGCCGAGCGGTACCGGGATCGCGGACGCGCACGACATGGCGCCGGAGGCGGTGCTGGCCCTGCTCGGGTCGCTGGGCGGCAGGACGGGCCGGGTGCTGCTGGTCGGGTGCGAGCCCGCGGACATCTCTCCGGGGATGGAGCTCACCCGGCCGGTCGCCGCCGCCGTGCCCAGGGCCGCCGAGCTCGTGGGCGAACTGATCAGAGAGAACCTGAACGAGGAGCGACAACCATGCTGAAAAGCCTGCTGATCACGGCCGTGGTGGTGGGGATCACCGTCCTGATCGTCAAGTCGAAGCCCGACATCGAGCGCTATCTCAGGATGCGAGCCATGTGAAGCGCTGCATACCGAATGTCACAGAAAGTGAGGGACAGTGCACGAGTTTGGGATAGCTGAGAGCGTTCTCGGCGCGGTCGAGAAGCGCGCCGCCGGACGCGGGGTGAGTCACGTCCGCGTCCAGGCGGGGGCGTTGCTCCGGATCACCGAGCCCGCCTTGGAACAGGCGTTCTCCATGGTCGCGGGGGGCACCGTGGCCGAGGGAGCCAAGATCGATCTGATCGTGCTCCCGGTACGGCTCGACTGCCGCTCCTGCGGGGGGAGCGCGGAGTCCACCGACGCCCTGGCGGCCTGCCCGGGCTGCGGGGGCCTCGACATCGACATGCACGGCGGGGAAGAACTCCTCCTCGAATCGATCCAACTGACGGAGGAAGAGCATGTGCCTGGGGATTCCCGGCGAGGTCGTGGAGATCCTGCCTGACCGTCCCGACCTCGCCAAGGTCGACGTGAGCGGGGTCCGGCGGGCGATCAACATCGGCCTGCTGGAGGGGGAAGGGCTGGCGCCGGGGGACTGGGTCCTCATCCACGTCGGCTTCGCGATGTCGAAGATCGACGAGGTGGAGGCGAAGGCCGCGCTCGACTTCCTGGAGAGCATCGGGCAGGCCTACGACGACGAGATCGCCGCGCTGCGCGAATCCATGATCGAAAAGGGGTGAGGCGGGGTGCGTTTCGTCGACGAGTACCGCGACGCCGAGAAGGCGCGGGCGGTCGCGGCCAAGATCGCCGCCCTGTGCGAGCCGGGCCGCTCCTACAAGTTCATGGAGGTGTGCGGCGGGCACACGCACACGATCTACAAGCACGGGCTGGAGGACTACCTGCCGCCGAACGTGACGCTGGTGCACGGGCCCGGCTGCCCGGTATGCGTGATCCCCATGGGCCGGGTCGACGACGCGATCCACATCGCCGGGCAACCCGATGTGATCATGACGTCGTTCGGCGACATGATGCGGGTGCCCGGCGGCAGGGGCTCGTTCTTCGACTCCATGGCGCGGGGCGCCTCGATCCGCATGGTCTACTCACCGCTCGACGCTCTCAAGATCGCCCGGCAGCACCCGGACAAGCGCGTCGTGTTCATGGCCATCGGCTTCGAGACCACCGCCCCGTCGACGGCGATGACCGTGCTACGGGCCGCCGCGGAGGGGATCGGCAACTTCTCCGTCTTCTGCAACCATGTGACCATCATCCCGGCGATCAAGGCCATCCTCGACTCTCCCGACCTGAGGCTGGACGGGTTCATCGGGCCCGGCCACGTCTCCACGGTGATCGGCTGCCGGCCGTACGAGTTCATCGCCCGCGAGTACGGCAAGCCGCTGGTGGTCGCCGGGTTCGAGCCGCTCGACATCCTGCAGTCGATCTACATGATCCTGGTGCAGCTCGCCGAGGGCCGCAGCGAGGTGGAGAACCAGTACGCCCGGGTGGTGCCCTGGGAGGGCAACCCCAAGGCGCTGGCGGTCATCGACCAGACCATGCGGCTGCGCACCTTCTTCGAGTGGCGGGGGCTGGGCTTCATCTCGCACTCGGCGCTCCGGATGCGCGACGAGTACGCCGCCCACGACGCCGAGAAGATCTTCGAGATTCCCGGCGACCGGGTGGCCGACCCGAAGGCCTGCCAGTGCGGCGAGGTGCTCAAGGGAGTACTCAAACCATGGGAGTGCAAGGTCTTCGGTACGGCGTGCACCCCGGAGACCCCGATCGGCACCTGCATGGTGTCCTCCGAGGGCGCCTGCGCGGCCTACTACAACTTCGGCCGGTTCTCCAGGGAACGAGTGAGGGAGGCGACCCGTACGTGAGCGCGGAACGAACCGGACCGGGGACGAGCGTGACCGCCGGCCAGGAGCGGCGGGCCGACTGGGCGGAGGCCGCGGTCCGGGAGCACGCGGGCCGGCCGGCGCCCACCGGCGAGGAACAGGTGCTCGAACGCATCGAGCGGGCCCGCGCCCGCCCCGCGCGGGTCAAGGAGAAGCACATCACGCTGGCCCACGGCTCTGGGGGCAAGGCGACCCAGACCCTGGTGGAGGCGGTGTTCCTGGAGGCGTTCCGCAACCCGCTGCTGGAGCCGCTGGAGGACGGCGCCGTGTTCACCGCCGGGCAGGCGCGGCTGGCCTTCTCCACCGACTCGTTCGTGGTGTCGCCGCTGTTCTTCCCGGGCGGCAACATCGGCGACCTGGCGGTGAACGGGACCGTGAACGACCTGGCGGTCTGCGGCGCCCGGCCCCTGCACCTGTCGGCCGGGTTCATCCTGGAGGAGGGTTTCCCGGTCGCCGACCTGCGTTCGATCGCCGCCACCATGGCGGAGGCGGCCCAGGCCGCGGGGGTGCGGATCGTCACCGGCGACACCAAGGTGGTGCAGCGCGGGAAGGGCGACGGCTGCTACATCACCACCGCCGGGGTCGGACTGCTGGAGCGGCCCGTCACCCTGGGCGCCGGCACCGTGCGGCCGGGTGACGTCGTCCTCGTCTCGGGCCCGGTCGGCGAGCACGGCATGACGATCATGCTCGCCCGCGGTGAGCTCGACATCGAGGCCGACCTGGTCTCCGACACCGCGCCGCTGAACGGCCTGGTGGACGGCCTGCTCGACGCCTGCGGAGCCCAGGTGCGCTGCCTGCGGGACGCGACCCGCGGCGGCGTCGCGACCATACTCAACGAGGTCGCCCGCGCCTCGGCCGTCGCCGTCGTCGCCGACGAGGACGCGGTCCCGGTACGGCCCGCCGTACGGGGGGCCTGCGAGCTGCTCGGCATCGACCCGCTCTACGTCGCCTGCGAGGGCCGCATGATCGCGATCGTGGACGGCTCGGCGGCCGACGCCGCGCTGGCCGCCCTGCGCGCCCACCCACTGGGCGCGGAGGCCGCGATCATCGGCCAGGTCAGGGACGACCCGCAGGGCCTGGTCCTGCTCAGGACGGGGTTCGGCGGCACCCGCATCGTCGACCTGCTCGTCGGTGATCCACTACCCCGGATATGCTGAGAATGAGGTGTGAGCCATGAGTCATTCAGGTGAATCCAAGGAAACCGGCCGGTCCAGAGGCAAGGGCCGGCACGCTCCCGACACGGGGCAGGCCAGCGCCGAGACCCGCCAGGCGGGCGACCGCGCCTTCTCCACCGAGTACGCGCCGCCTCCCGGCCCGCGCAGGGTGATCTCCTCCCAGGAGCGGAAAGGGGTCCCGGCGACCGACTCGACCGCCGCCTCCCCCCTCGGGGTGGGAGTGAGCGCCGGCAGGCGAGCCGAGGACACGGCCCTGCGGGAACAGGAGAAGGGCCGCAAGACCATGGGCTACGAGGGCAGGTCCCGGCGGCCCTACGGCACCTCCGACGCCGGTGACGCCACCGGGGTCAGGCCCCAGCAGCCCGTCCACAGCGGCAGTCCTCACCTCCCGCCCGACTGAGCCGCCCAGGCGACGACCGGCGCGGGGCCGTCCGGCGATCGGTCGCGGGCCGCGGCGATCACGGCCTGCCCGAGACTGACGCCGCCGTCGTTCGGCGGCACCCTGGAATGGGTCAGCACCCGGAATCCCGCGTCGGCCAGGCCGTCGACGGTTCTGGCCAGCAGGAGCCGGTTCTGGAAGACGCCGCCGGACAGGGCCACCGCGGAGAGCCCGCACGACTCCCGGACGGTCGTCGCCGCGGCGACGACCGCGCCCGCGACGCCGTTGTGGAACCGCGCGGCCACGATCGGCGGAGCCGCCCCCCGTGCGAGATCCTCGACCACCGCGCGGATCAGGTCGCCGCCCTGGATCCGGAACGGCTGCGCGGCCTGCGCCGATGCCCGCGTGAGCCGTGCCGGATAGGCGGTGAGCTCGGCCGGGTCGGCGAGTTGTTCCAGTTCGATCGCGGCCTGGCCCTCGTAGGTGACCTTGTCGCGGACTCCGATGATCGCCGCGGCGGCGTCGAACAGTCGCCCGGCGCTGGAGGTGAGCGGGGCGCCGATCCCGGAGCGGGCGACGGCGACGACGTCGGGCCAGTCGGGGTGGCGCAGCCGTACCGGCAGGTCGTCGGGTGGGGCGCCGGCGTAGGCCGCGTCCAGGTGGGCCGCCGCCATTCGCCACGGCTGCCTGATCGCGGTGACGCCGCCGGGCATCGGCAGCGGCTCGAGATGGCCGACGCGCCGGAATTCCGCGAGGTCGGCGACCATGATCTCGCCGCCCCACAGCGTGCCGTCCAGGCCGTAGCCCAGGCCGTCGAAGGCGACGCCGATCACCGGTCCCCACTCCTGGTTGTCGGCCAGGCAGCTCGCGATGTGGGCGTGGTGATGCTGCACCCCGACCAGCTCGGCGTCCAGGTCTAGGGCGTACTTCGTGGACAGGTACTCCGGGTGCAGGTCGTGCGCGACCAGCGCGGGGACGATGTCGAACAGCCGCTTGAAGTGCTCGATCCCCTCGGCGAACGAGCGCAGGGTCTCGTAGTTCTCCAGGTCGCCGATGTGCGGGGAGAGGAACGCGTGGGTGCCCTTGGCCAGGCAGAAGGTGTTCTTCAGCTCCGCGCCGCAGGCGAGCACCGGGCGGGCGACCCGTCCGGGCACGGTGACGGGATGGGGGGCGTACCCCCGCGACCGGCGTACGGGCAGCTCGCGGCCGCGGAAGACGCGGACGACCGAGTCGTCCACGCGCGTGTGGATGTCCCGGTCGTGGGTCAGGAAGGCGTCGGCGATGCCGGACAGCCGCGCCAGCGCGTCCTCGTCGCGGTAGGCGATCGGCTCGTCGGAGAGGTTGCCACTGGTCATCACCAGCGGTCCGGCGAACTGCCGCAGGAGCAGGTGGTGCAGGGGCGTGTAGGGCAGCATCAGGCCGAGGAACCGGTTGCCGGGAGCGACCGAGCGCGCGAGGTTCGGCGGGGCGGATCTCCTGCGCAGCAGCACGATGGGGCGGCGAGGCGCGGTCAGCAGGACGGCCTCGGCGTCGTCGACCTCGCACAGCTCCCGCGCCGCCGCCAGGTCGGCCACCATCACCGCGAACGCCCGCTCCTCGCGGTGCTTGCGGGCGCGCAGCGCGGCCACCGAGGCTTCGCGGGCGGCGTCGACGGCCAGGTGGTAGCCGCCGAGCCCCTTGACGGCCACCACCTGACCGGCGGCGAGACGGGAGGCGGCGGCGACGACGGCGTCCGCGCCCTCCGCCTCGTTCCCGGCGGCGTCGACGAACCTCAGCCGCGGTCCGCACGCGGGACAGCAGGTCGGCTGGGCGTGGAAGCGGCGATCGTCCGGGTCCGCGTACTCCTTCGCGCACCGCCCGCACATCTCGAACCCCGCCATCGTCGTCGCCCCCCGGTCATAGGGGACGTCGCGGACGATGGTGAACCGAGGGCCGCAGGCGGTGCAGTTGGTGAAGGCGTAGCCGTGGCGCGGATCGGCCGGGTCGAGGATCTCGCGCAGGCAGTCGTCGCAGGTGGCGAGGTCGGGGGAGACCAGGGTGCGCCGCTCGCCGTCCGCGACGCTGGGCAGGATCGCGAACTGCGCGGGCCCCACGCGACACCGGCTGCCCACCGGCTCGATGGGGGTGACGGTCAGGCGCTCGACCACCGCGAGAGGAGGCTTCTCCGCGAGGAGGGCGGCGCGGAAGGAGGTCAGCGCGGAGCTGCCGCCCTCGGCTTCCACGAAGACGCCCTGCGCGTCGTTCCCGACCCAGCCGTCCAGGTCGAACCGCAGGGCGAGCCGCCGTACGAACGGGCGGAAGCCGACCCCCTGCACCACGCCCTCCACCCTGATCGCATACCGTTCCCACTCGACCACACGATCATTGTGAGTCCGGTCGGTGACGCCGATCCATCGCGCAAGGCCAAGACGGGGTCTGTCATCGATGCCGATGCGCTTACGCTGTCGGCTCCCGCTCAGGGCGGACGCGGAAATCGACTGGCCCCGGCGCATGGGCGGCTGCCACACTCACCCGGTGCGGACGATGATCGAGGACATGGCCCACCGCTTGGTCGAGGTGCCGGGGGTGCTGGGGGTGCTGCTCGGCGGCAGCCGGGCGCGCGGCGAGCACCGGCCGGAGTCGGATTGGGATCTGGGCGTCTACTACCGCGGCGCACTCGACCTGAGCGCGTTGCGGGCGCTGGCCGGGCCGGAGGTGGAGGTGGCCGGGCCGGGCGGCTGGGGACCCTGGGTGAACGGCGGCGCGTGGCTGAAGGTCGACGGCGTGGCGGTGGACTGGATCCTGCGGGATCTGGACCGGGTGGAGAAGGTGTGGGCGGACTGCCGCGAGGGCCGCTATGAGGTGGGCGTCCAGATGGGGCACCCGCTCGGATTCTGGTCGCCCTGCTATGCGGGCGAGGTGGCCCTCGGCCAGGTGCTGGCCGATCCGGGAGGCGAGCTGACCCGGCTGCGGCGCGAGGTCGCGACCTATCCCGAGCCGCTGCGGAAAGCGTTGGTGGTGGGGGCCCGGGAGGCGGAGTTCCTGGTCGGTGTCGCGGCCAAGGGCGTGGCCCGAGGGGACACGCTCTATGTCGCGCTGTGCCTGTCGCGGGCCTTCGGCGTACTGGTGCAGGCACTCTTCGCGGAGAACCGGCGATGGTGCCTCAACGAGAAGGGCGCCCTGGCCGTCGCGGAGACGCTGCCGGGCGCGCCCGCCGGGTTCGGCCGGCGCGTTCGCCGCCTGCTGGGAGCACCGGGCGAGACGGCGGAGTCGCTGGCGGCGACGGTGACCGAGGCGCGGGCCCTGGTCGACGAGACCTGGGCCGCGCTCACCGGCAGGTGACAGATCATGGCCCCCGGGATGTCGGCGTTGTAGCCGGACTCGCCGAAGATCTGGCCCGGCTGCTCTTACTGACAAAGAGGGTTTACCTACCAGTTAAGTTGATCTATCGCCCATCACGATCTACCTTGGACAAGGTGAGCATGGAAGTGAGAAGCACTCTGGCCGTGAACGTGTCCCCAGGCGTGGGAGCGCGATGACCTCGCCCCTGGGCTCGTTGTACGGAGGCGGGGACGAGGAGCTCGACCGGCTGCTGGGGCAGTTCGAGGGGGAGGTCGCGGAGCTTCAGCGGCTTCAGGGGCGGATGCAGGGGATTCGCGGGCAGGGGCAGGCGGCCGATGGGCGGGTCACCGTGAAGGCGTCGCTGACCGGAGCGCTCGCCGGGCTCACGATCGACCCGCGGGCCATGCGGCTCGGGTCCGCCGAGCTGGCCGACGCGATTCTCCAGGCGGCCGGTGAAGCGATGCACGACGCCGAGAGGCAGGCCCAGGAGCTGATGGGGCCGTTCGTCGCCGGTACCCCGCTGGAGTCCGCGCTGCCGTACCGGGACGAGCGGTGAGCGGCGCGGCGCGGTGGCCCGCCGGGCGGACTGTGGTGGCCGGATCGCGTTGAGGATCAACCCGTCACGCGCCGCCATCTACGGCGCGGGAACGCTGGGCATCACGGCGTTCGTCTTCAAGATGCTCGCGGTCGAGTACCCCGACGGCGATCCGGCGAAGGCGCGCCAGGCCGGCGCCGTGTGGGCGCGGCTCGCCGACCGGCTCGAACAGAGCCCCGAGAACACCTACCCGGCCGCCGAGGCACTGTGGCGGAGGAACACGGGCGAGGGCGTGGAGGCGTTCAAGAAGGCCGTGACCGAAGGGCTCTACCCGCTGCCGCCCGGGGTGGGCCACCCCAAGCGGCTGGCCCTGGTGTGCCGCCGCAACAGTGCGGCGTGCGAGGAGTACGCCGAGGTCATCGAGACGGCGCAGCACGCGTACTGGACGGCCGCGCTGGCGAACTTCGCCAGTTTCGTCTTCATCACCACCTTCCCGTGGCAGGCCGGGGCCGCCTACCAGCTCACCCAGTTCCTGATGCGGCGGGCCCAGGCGAAACTCCTCGCCAAACTGCTCGAACACGCCGTCGCGAAGATCGTGCTCAGCAAGCTCACCGAGTACACGATCGGCAGCGTGTTCTTCGCCGTCGGCGACGTGGCGGTGGTGGCCGGCGTCCGGGCCGCGCGAGGCGAGGACCCGGGCTCGTGGGGCGACAACTCGAAGCAGGCGCTGAAGGAGTTCGCCGCCTCGGTCGCGTTCTACGGCGTGTTCGACGCGGCCATGCCCGCCGCCCGGGCGATGACCAAGAACGTGGACCTGCAGTACTTCATCAGCAGGATGGCGGGCGGATCGGCGGGGTACGGCCCCACCTACGACGCGCTGAACGGCCAGGAGGGCGGCGACCTCGTCCCCACCTGGAAGGAGACGCTGGGCCGGATCCTGCTCTACTTCACCATGTCCCACAAGCCGGCCGGCTGAGCCCGGCACCCGATCGGGGAGAAGCCAGATGTCCGCGGAACCGGCGGAGCCGCCGAAGAGCGTCACGGTCACGCCACCCGGCGAGGCGTACGACTCGTTGTGGAGCATCGCCGAGGAGCTGTTCGAGGACGGTTCGCGCTGGCGGAGCATCTACGACGAGAACCGGGACGTCCTCCAGGACCCGGGCGCGGTACGGCCGGGCATGACCCTCCGCCTGCCCCTGGAGTTCTATCCCGGCCACGTCAGAGCCGTCGCGGAGGTCTACGACGCCGAGCGGGTCGAGCTCGCCGGGTTCGTCAGGCAGGCGGCGGCGGAGCTGAACGGCATCGGGAACTTCTGGGGCTCGGGTCAGTCCGGGACCGCCTTCTTCAAGGGCCACGGCGGCGCCCAAGGGTACGAGGCGGCCTCCGCGCAGGTGATGGAGGGCGTCGAAGCCCTGCAGGACGCCCACGGGGACATCCCCGCGCGCCTGCGCCTCATGGCGGACAGAGTCCAGGTGGGTGACTGGGACAGCGTCCTCACCACGCTCTCGGAACTGCCGGAACCCGGCGAGGACCCGACGGTGTGGGGCGAGCCGTCGGCCTGATCCACGACGGCGGTCAGGGGGTGAGCAGGACCTTGATGGCGCCGTCGCGCTTCTTCTGGAAGATCTCGTAGCCGTGTGGGGCCTGGTCCAGCGGCAGCCGGGGGGTGGCCAGGTCCATCACCCCGAGCGGGTCGGTGTCGTCGGCGACCATCGGCATCAGGACGTCGACCCAGCGTTTGACGTGGGCCTGCCCCATCCGCAGGGTGATGCCCTGATGTCGCCCTCGCCCATGAACGGGCCCAGGATCTCGTACAAATGCTGGTCCGAGCCGCAGATTCCGGTTGAGGTGACCTTGATCAGGGGTTCTGGTCTCCTGGGGTCACCAGGCCGACCTCGTAGGCGATGATCACGGCTTGGACCCGGTCGCGGACCCCGAGCTTGGCGAACGTGTCGCTCACCCGGTTCTTCACCGTCGACAGGGAGAGGCCGATCTCGTCGGCGATCTGCCGGTTGGACAGCCCCCGGGCGATCAGCTCCAGCACCTGCCGTTCGCGTTCGGTCAGTCCCGAGAGCGCGGCGGGGACCACGACCGCGCGGGGGCGGGACGGGCGGACGAAGGTGCCGATCAGGCTGAGCAGCAGCCGGGGCGCCACCGTCGCCTCGCCTCTGTGCACGATTCTGATGCCCTCGATCAGCTCCTCCGGCGAGGCGTCCTTGGGCAGGAACCCGGACGCGCCCGCACGCAGTGCCGCGACCACGTGTTCCTCCAGGTCGAAGGTGCTCAACGCGAGGACCTTGGTGTCCGGCAACTCGGTGGCGATCCGCTCCGTGGCCGCCACCCCGTCCATGCCCGGCAGGTGCAGGTCCATCAGCACCACATCGGGGCGTAAGGCGTGGCTCTGCCGTACCGCGTCGAGTCCGTCGGCGGCCTCGCCCACGGTGGTCAGGCCGGGCGCGGTTTCGAGCAACATGCGCAGCCCCGCGCGGACCAGCACGTGGTCGTCCACGAGCAGCACCTTGATCACGTCTTCTCCTGCAGCGGGATGCGGGCATGTACCACGAAGCCTCCCGCGGATGAGGGGCCCGCGCGTAACTCGCCTCCGCACAGCGACACCCGCTCGGCCATTCCCGCCAGCCCGAGCCCCAGGCCCGCGCCGCCGGGACGGGGGAGACCGTCGTCGGTCACCTCCACTTCGACGAGGCCGGGCCGGTACGCGAGCCGTACCCTGGACCGGGCGCCCGCCGCGTGCTTGCGGGTGTTGGTGAGCGCCTCCTGGACGATGCGGTAGACCGCGTGGTCGACGGTCGTCGGCAGCTCGACCGCCTCGCCCGTCACCTGGAGTGCCGCGTTGCCCGACTTCTCGACCAGCGCGGGAAGCCTCGCCACTCCGATACCCGCCTGGCTCTCCAGTGCCTCGCCGTCGGCGCGCAGCACATCGAGCAGCTGGCGCATCTCCGTCATCGCCTCCCGGGCGGTCCCCTCCCCGGTGAGCAAGGTCTGCCGGGCGCGTTCCGGGTCGATCGGGATCGTCCTCCTGGCCACGCCCATGTAGAGGCTGACGACGCTGATGTGGTGGGCGATCACGTCGTGCAGCTCGCGTGCGATGCGACGGCGCTCCTCCCGTACGGCGTGCTCAGCCGCCTGCTGCTCCCTGCGCTGGGACAGCTCCTTTCGCAGACGGGTGATGTGTCCCGCCGCGACCGGTAGCGCCGGTGTCAGCGTGATGGCCACGTGCATCGACGAAGGGGACTCCCACGACAGGCGGAGGAGCCACCATCCGGCGACCACGGCCAGCGCCGCGATGACGATCGAAGCACGCGCCGAGGAGTATCGGCCCACGCTGTAGAGCGCGAGGAGCATGGCGCTGACCGGTGCGTCGTACGGGGGAAGCAGGGCGGTCACACCGTAGAGCACGCCGACGAGCACGGCCACGACGACCGGATGACGTCGTCGCAGCAGTACGAGCCCCGCACCGCCCAACGCGATCAGCACGATCATGGTGCTGAGCCCCTGGTTGGCGGAGGCGGTCTCCGCCACCAGAACCACCAGGGCCAGCGCGACGTCCCCCACCCATGGACGCCGCGTCCACCGCCGCAGGGCCGCCGAAGACATGCCCTCCAATGGACCACATGGGCGACCACCACGCAATGGATCAGGAGGCGGGCCGACGGCTAGCGCCGGGTTCCGAGGCCGGCGACGATCGTCTCGGTCGTCGGATCCTCGACGACGTTCACCGCCTGTCCGTCGCTGAGGAAGAGCACCCGGTCGGCGTGGGACGCGGCGGCCGGGTCATGGGTGACCATGATGACCGTCTGCCGCAGAGCATCGACGACGAGGCGGAGCAGCGCCAGGATCTCCTGTCCCGACCTGGTGTCGAGGTTGCCCGTCGGCTCGTCGGCGAAGACGACCTCCGGCCTGGCCACCAGCGCGCGGCAGATGGCCACCCGCTGCTGCTGGCCGCCGGACAGTTCGTGCGGTCGCCGGTGGACGTGGTCGGCGATTCCGGTCCGTTTCACCAGTTCCGCCACCCAGCCGGGGTCCGCCCTCCTGCCCGCGAGCCGCAGCGGCAGCTCGATGTTCTCCCTCGCGGTCAGCGCGGGAAGCAGGTTGAACGCCTGGAAGACGAATCCGGCCCGCTCCCTGCGCATGGTGGACAGCTCGGCCTCGGTCAACCCCGTGAGGTCCGCGCCGCCCACGCTGACCGAGCCCGACGTGGGCTGGGTCAGCCCGGCGGCGCACTGCAGCAGCGTGGTCTTGCCGGAACCCGACTGCCCCATCACTCCGGTGAACGACCCGCGAGCGAAGCTGTAGCTGACGTCCCTGAGCGCGGTGACCGCCGAGGCGCCCGTGCCGTAAACCTTCCCGACCCCGTCGAGACGGACCGCAGGCTCGATGCCGCCGTTCATACCTGGCCCCTACCTTTCGTTCCTGATTGCCGCGCGTACGACCAGCAGCGATCCCGCCAAAGTGCCCAGGAGCGCGCCTCCGCCAAGAGGAGCCAGCCAGTCGAAGGGGATGAACAACAACATGTTGGCCAGGCCGGTGGGCTCGCTCGCGGAGTGGACGAGCACCGTCCAGGCGGTCGCGGCGAGGGCCAGCACGAGGACGGGCACCACCGTGAGCACGCTCTCCCAGCAGACCATCCTCATCACCTGACCTCGGCGCATGCCGATGTGCCGCATGCCGGTGAACTCCCGCCTGCGGTCGAGCAGCGCCAGACACAGGCTGTTGACGCCCGCCACCAGGCAGAAGAGCGCGATCAGCACGGAGAGGTAGGGCAGCACCCGGTTCCGCTCGGCGCTCTCCTGCGTCTTGCGCCACACGTACTCCCGCTTGCTCAAGGACTCGACGACCGAGCCTGGGCCCGCGCTCTCGCCGAGGTCCGCCCCTCGCACATACACCGCGTTGTACGGCTCCGGCGACAGGTGGGCGGCGGTGAAGCCGGCTCTGGAGAACAGCGCCGACGTGAGCTCCGGAGTGTCGGGGTAGATCGTCGCCACCATGTAGACCTCGTCCTTCGCCGCCCCGGGAAAGCGGACCCGCAGCCGCGATCCGACCTCGGTCTTGTCCCTGGCCGCCAGCGAGTCGCTGATGGCGACCTCCCTCTTGCCCAGGTCGCCGAGCGGCCGGCCGCGCACGGAGAGGTCCAGGACCCGCGTGATGTCTCCGGTGACCACCGTGGCGGTCGTGGGCGGCAGCGGGCCTTGGACGGGCGGCCGTCCTTCCGCCGTCACGGTGAGCGGCAGTGAACGGATCCCCACCGCGGCGGACGTGTCCTCGTGGTCCTGGACGCGACGCCTCAGCGCCTCGGACAGCCCACCGGTCACGGCCGGGGGCTTCAGCACGTGGTCGGCGCTCACATCCCTGGCGGACTGCTCGGCCGCCCGCCAGTCGTAGAAGAGTTGCGTGCTGACGATCACGCCGACCAGTGTCACGCCGAGCGTGAGCGACCCCACCGCCCCGGCGAACCTGCGGTGGTTGAAGACCACGTTGGCCACGGCCAGGAAGCCGCCCGCCCGCGACGTGCGGGCCGCCCCGCCCCGCAGCAGCCTGCCCACGAGCAGCACGAACCACGGAGCCACCAGGCCCACCGAGGCGACGATCAGGATCATGCCGGCGAACTGCACCGCCAGGTTCCCGAGAGGCCCGCCGAAATCGACCAGGTCCCTGAGCTGGAGCAGCGAGAGGACGGCGGCCATCGCCAGCAGCGCCAAACCGGTCAGCAGCCGTCCCCGGCCGAGTCGCCCGCCCTCCGCCGGAGCCTCCCCCAGCGCGTCCCCCGGGCGGATCCGTAGCGCTCGCCGTACCGCCATCAGGCTCGCCAGCACGGCCACGGCCATGGTGAGCGCGAACGTCCACAGCATGGGGAGAGGGTGGTAGCTGACCTCGAATGCCGCGTTCACCGTGCCGAAGTCGCGGAAGCGAGCCGCGATCACCGGAGCGAGGAGCATGCCGAGTGGGACCGCCACCGCTGTGGCGACCACGGAGAACAGCATCCCCTCTGTGAGCAGCAACCGGCGGATCTGCCCCGGGCGCGCCCCGACGGCGCGCAGAACCGCGATCTCCGTGCCCCTGCGACGGACCGACAGTCCCATGGCCGCCGCGACCATGCCGGTCGCGACGAGCGCCGTGGTCCACACCAGGAACCACAGGGTGTTGAACCCGCCGCCGGGAACGATGTTGCCCTCTTCCGCGCTGCGGTCCGCGCCGCTCGCGATGCGCACCGTCCGCGCACCCGGCGCGTTGTGGGACTGCACGACACGCGCGACGGCCGCCTGAAGCGACTCCACGCCTGTGCCCGGCCGGGGGTAGACGCCGAGCGCGTCGGTCCCCGAGCCGCGCCCGGTCAGCTTCGCGGCGTGGCCGTCCTCGAAGAACAGCGCCGACTGGTGGCGCCAGGCCGTCGGCGTCGTGGCCACGCCGACCACCTCATGGCGCCGGACGGTTCCCGACACGCCGACCTCGACGCGGTCGCCGATCCTGATCCGCGCCGCCTCGGCCAGTCGCGCGTCCACGACCACCTCGTTCTCAGCCCGCGGCGGCCTGCCCTCCCGGATGTGGAAAGGCGTCAGGCGGGCGCTCGACCAGCCATGCCCCCACGGCCGGGGGTACTGGTCACCCGCGACCTCCACCGGAACTCCGCGGACGGAGAGGTTCGCGGCGAAACTGAGGTCCGGGACCGTCGCCGCCACCTCGGGGAGCGCGTCGACGGTCGCCACCAGTTCGGGTGGGATCGCCCCCGCGATACCACCTGTCCCGACGACCAGCGGAACGCCCGCGTACCGTTCCACCGGAACCTCCTGCCGGACCGTCGAGTCGACGACGAACCAGAGCGCGCTGACCACGGTCGCCGCGACGACCAGGGTGATGAGCGCGCCCATCACGCTCCCCGGATGCCATCGCAGCGTGCGCCACGCCATCCACACCAACTGGGCCCTCCGATCCGGCCGAGGCGGCATTCGCCGCCCTCGCCGTCCTCAGTTCCGGCAGTCTCCGGGCCCATGGCCATGAACCCGGAGACCTTCCCACCAGCGTGCTGCGTGCGGCGATCCGGATCCTCGGCCGCTGGAAGGATCCTCCGACGGGACCACAGACCCCCGGATGACGGGAAAGGGGCCTGTGGTCCCGTCGGTCACGGGGGCGAAAGCTGATCGAAAGCGGCCTACAAGTGCAGGCAGGTGGGCATCTCTCTGGTGCTCTCCGGCTCCTACCAGAAATACGTGTGCCTCAGTCAGGGGCCTTTTATCCTCTACGTCCAGCGATAGCTGTGTCTCGACGGGTCCGGTCGTGCTGCGGCGACCGGATCCGTCGCTCGCACCGTGATCGGTTCCAGCGGCGCGGTCTCAGCCGAGGGCCAGGTCCGCGACCCGGCGGGCCAGCAAGCGGGCGGGGTCCAGCACCGGGACGGGGACGCGGGAGCGGTCCAGGGCCAGCACGATCTCGGTGCACGCGGTGACCACCCGCTCCGCGCCGCGATCGGCGAGGGAACGGGAGACGTCCACCAGCGCCCGCCGGTGAGCCGGGTGGACGCCGCCGCTCTTGACGGCGCCGATGGCGGCCGTGACCTGCCGCTGGCCGGGCTCGTCCGGCTCGATCACCGCCAGGCCGCGCCGCCGCAGAGCGTCCGCGTACAGGCCCGCGCGCAGGGTGCCCGTGGTGGCCAGCAGTCCGGCCACGCGGACGCCGTCGGCGGCGAGGGCGTCGGCCGTGACCTCGACGATGCTCACCAGTTCCAGCCCGGCCTCGTCGGCGAGGCGCGGGACGAAGGCGTGGGCGGTGTTGCAGGGTACGGCGAGCATCTCGCACCCCGCCCGCTTCAGCGCCTCGATGCCCCGCCGCAGGTACGGGGTCGGGTCCTCGCCGCCGCCGAGCAGGCTCAGGGAGCGGTCAGGGACGCGGGGGTCGCCCCAGATGACGACGGGCACGTGCCCTTGGTCGCAGGTGGCCGCCGTCTCCTCCACGAGCTTGCCGTAGAAGTCGACGGTGGCCGCCGGGCCCATGCCGCCGAGGACGCCGACCAGCCGGGGCCCGCTCACCGGCCACCGCACGGGCGGAAGCCGGACCGGCCGGTGAACCGAGTCATCACGAAGTGTCCTCTCCCTGTCCGGCGAGCTTGGGGGCAGCCGCCCGGACAAGGATCGAGGTATAAGGTGCTCCCGCTGCCCAGACGCAGCAATACGGCACCAAGGGAGTAATCCATGCAGGATTCCGGCATCGAGCCTCTGGGGTTGCTGTCGGAGACCGACCTCGAACTCATCGACGCCCTCCAGATCAACCCGCGAGCGAGCTGGACCGATGTGGGGGCGGCGATCGGCGCGGACCCGGTGACGGCGGCGCGGCGCTGGCAGCGGCTGAACAGCACCGGGAGGGCGTGGACCACCGTCGCGCTGGGGCAGCGCCAGATGCACGCGATGAGCATGGTGTTCCTGGAGATCGACTGCGAGGCAGGGGCGGCGGTCGAGGTCGCGGACACGCTCGCGACGGCGCGGCACCTCATCACCGTCCAGCACGTCGCCGCCGACCACGACCTGTTCGTGATCGGCGCCGCCGCGTCGATGCCGGCGCTGGCGGACTACCTGCTCACGGACCTGCCGAGGGTGCCCGGCGTGGCGAAGGTGCGCACCCATGTCGCCACCCGCGTCTTCGAGGCCTCCTGCCGCTGGCGGCTGCGCGTGCTGTCCCCCCGGGCCGCGGGCGCGCTGGCCAGGAGACCCGGCCCGCCGGAGTCCACCAGGCAGATGGACGAGGCCGACCGGCTGCTGTTCAAGGCCCTCCTCACGGACGGCCGCGCCGGCTGCGCCGAACTCGCGCACGCTGTCGGCAAGTCCGAGCGCACCGTGCAGCGCAGGCTGTCGCGCCTGGTCGCGACCGGTGACATCGACTTCCGCTGCGACCTGGCGCGCTCGCAGGCGGGCTGGCACGCCTCGGCGGTGCTGTGGCTGCGGATGCCCGACGGGCTGCTGGAGGAGACGGGCCGGGCGCTGCTCGACTGGCCGGAGACGCGGACCTGCGCGGCGCTCGCCGGGGCCCGCAACATGCTCCTCACCGTCGGCCTGCACGGGGTCTCCGACCTGCACCCGCTGGTGGTACGCCTGGAGGAGCGGTTCCCCCACGTGAGCATCGCCGACCGGCAGATCGTCCTGCGGCAGTCGAAGCTCTACGGGCGGGTCCTCGACCCGCTCGGCCGCTGCACGAGCGTCGTCCCGGTGGACCCGTGGAGCCTGCGCGCCTGACGTTCAGCGCGGCTCGGGGATCTCGCCTCCGCGGGCCTCCCGGCACAGGCCGGCCCGCAGCACGTCGGCCTCGCGGCGACCCCGGTCGAACAGCTTCACGCCGATCTTCCGCTCCAGCGCGGTCATCTGCTGGGAGACGGCCGAGGAGGTGTAACCGAGCCGGTCGGCGGCGGCGGCGAAGGAGCCCAGCTGGACGACCTCGCGGAGAGTACGCAGGTGCTCCGGCTTCAGCATTAGAGTTCCTTGCTCTCAAGGTTGCTAAATGTCGTGTTTATAGCGCTTCCAATTCTTTTTGCCACTCCTACAGTGAGGCCCACCATCACTCGAGCCTCTGAGAGTCACCAAGCACCTACAGCGTGGATGCCCCGTCCTTCAGGTCGGGGAGGAAACGCGGCACCATGGGCCATGGTGTTCTCCTGATTCTGTCGGTGACGTTCGGTAGTTTGTTCGGCGTGTCCCGTTACCGGCTTCAGCCGACGCCTGTCCAGGAGGCTGCGCTGCTGGAGCACTGCGGACACGCCCGATACGTGTGGAATCTCGCGGTCGAGCAGCACGCGCACTGGCGTCCGGGACTGAAGTCCGCGCCGGGTTTCGCCGAGCAGTGTCGTCAGTTGACGCAGGCGCGGGCGGAGTTCGGGTGGCTGCGCGCTGGGTCGATCATTGTGCAGCAGCAGGCGTTGAAGGATTTCGCGCAGGCGTTGGCGAATTTCTTCGGTGGAACGCATCGCAGGCCGGGGTGGCGTAGGCGCGGGCGGGGTGAGGGTTTTCGGATCGTGGCGGTCAAGCCGGGTGACGTGCGCCGCGTGTCTCGGAACGTGGGTGAGGTGAGGGTGCCGAAGGTGGGGTGGGTGCGGTTTCGCTGGTCGCGAGCCGTCCCTGTCGGGGTGAGGTCGTATCGGGTCACCCGCGATGCGGCGGGGCGCTGGCATGTGGCGTTCGCCGCGATCCCCGCACCAGTGCCCGGTCCTGGAACCGGTGGGGTTGTCGGTGTGGACCGTGGCGTGAGCGTGTCGGCGGCGCTGTCCACCGGCGAGCTGCTGAACGCGCCCACGCTGCGCGATACGGAGAAGAGGCGTCTGCTGCGGCTGTTGCGCGGGCTGGCGCGGGCCGAGCGCGGCTCAAACCGGCGCGGCAGGGTCAAGGCGGCGATCGCCCGGCTGAAGGCGCGTGAGGTGGATCGGCGTAAGGACTGGGTCGAGAAGACGTCCACCGATCTGGCCCGCCACTTCGACGTGATCGCGGTCGAAGAGTTGAAGATCGGCAGCATGACCCGGTCGGCGAAGGGCACTCTCGCCGAGCCTGGCCGCAACGTCCGGCAGAAGGCCGGCCTGAACCGGGGCATCCTGGCCAACGGGTGGGGCCTGCTCGTGGAACGGCTGGAGCACAAAGCCCCAGGCCGCGTCCAGAAGATCAACCCGCGTTACACGTCGCGGACCTGCAACGCCTGCAAGCATGTCGCCGGGAAGAGTCGTGAGAGCCAAGCGCTCTTCCTGTGTGTGGCCTGCGGGTGGCGGGACAACGCCGACGTCAACGCGGCCCGCAACATACGAGATACCGCCGCAGGGCATGCGGTGGCCGCACGGGGAGGCGCCGGGTTGCCGGAGCCTGTGAACCGTGAACCTCAACACGACCGCCTCCCCGTGGGGTAGTCGCCGTTGGAATCCCCCGCCTTCACTGAAGGCGGGGGAGGATGTCAAACCGTATGAGCAGCTGGTCAAGCTGTTCAGGACCGCGGCCGAGGCGGGGATCGCGGTCGCCACGCACGCCATCGGAGACCAGGCCAACCATCTGGTCATCGACGCGTACGAGGCCATCGGGACGGCGGCGGGGCTGCGGCACAGGATCGAGCACGCCCAGCACCTGCGGTCGCCTGACCTGACCCGGATGGCCAGGCTGGGCATCGCCGCCTCGATGCAGCCCGTCCACTGCACCAGCGACATCGACCTGGTCGACTCGCTGCTGGCCGGGCACGAGCTGGCCTCCTACGCCTGGCGCGGGATGCTGAACGCGGGCGTCGCGCTGGCCTTCGGCTCCGACGCCCCGGTCGAGCACCCCAACCCGTTCGCCGCGCTGTACGCCGCGGTGACCCGTACCCGCCAGGACGGCACGCCCGCCGGCGGCTGGCAGCCCGAGCAGAAGCTGAGCATGGCCGAGGCCATCACGGCGCACACCCTGGGCGCGGCCTACGCGGCGGGGGAGCAGGACCGCAAGGGCGTCCTGGCGCCCGGCATGCTCGCCGACTTCATCGCGGTGGACACCGACCCCTACCTGGAGTCGCCAGACGCGGTGCTGCGCACCAAGGTCATGACCACCGTCGTCGGCGGCGAAGTCCGCTGGCAGCGATCCTGAAGGAGCACCCCCCGTGAACACCCGCATCCGCACCATGCTCGCCGCCGGCGCGCTGCTGGCCGCCACCGCGGCCTGCGGCGCCCAGTCCCTGGACGGCGGCTCCGCCACCGCGGCCCCCGAGGCCGCGCCGCCGGTCACCCTCGACCCGGCTTCCATGGAGGACAAGGCGGCCGACGTCATCAACGCCATCACCCCGGACCAGGCGCTCGCGGCGAAGGCGCCCGCCGGCGTGAAGTCCGGCGGCCTGAAGGTGGTCACCTCCGTCGGCTACCCGCCGATGGAGGTGTTCGCCAGTGACGGCAAGACGGCGATCGGTTTCGACCCCCCCTGACCAGGGCCATCGCCAGGAAGCTCGGCGTCAACGTCACCATCACCGACGAGGAGTTCAACTCGCAGATCCCCGGCGTGCTCACCGGCCGCTACGACTTCGTCATCTCCTCGATGACCGACAACCCCGAACGGCAGGCCAAGGTCACCTTCGTCGACTACGTGCAGGCGGGCGCCGGGATGCTGGTCAAGGCCGGCAACCCGGCCGGCGTCACGGGGCCGGACGACCTGTGCGGCAAGACGGTCTCCGTCGTCGACAACGGCTCGTCGATGGAACTGGCGGAGACCTACGCCGGCGACTGCGAGAAGGCCGGCAAGAAGGGCCTGGACGTCCTGAAGTTCCCCGGCGACCAGGAGGCCCTGCTCCAGGTCAGCAACGGGCGGGCGCAGGCCACCATCACCGACTACGTGGTGGCCGCCAGCAAGGCCGCCGACCCCAAACTCAAGGTCGAGGCGCTCGTACTCGAAGGCACCGAGAGCCCGTGGGGGATCGGGATGAAGCCGGAGAACAAGGAGCTCATCGACGCGGTCAAGGGCGCGCTGGACTCCCTAATCCAGAGCGGTGACTACGCCAAGATCCTCAAGGCGTGGAACCTGGACAGGCTGGCGGTCCAGTCGGCCGTGGTCAACGGCGGGAAGTAGGCGTGCGTACCGAACCGATCGCCGGAATCCCCGTCGCGCGGACCCGCCACTGGGGACGCCTGCTGACCGCGGCCGTCGCACTGGCGATCATCGGCTGGCTGGCCTTCCTCGTCGTCGTCAACCCGCGCCTGGACTGGAGCCAGGTCGCCGTCTACCTGTTCGACGGCCGCATCCTGTCCGGCGTCTGGGTCACCATCGAGATCTCGGTGCTGGCGACGGTCCTCGGGCTGGTGCTGGGCCTGGTGATCGCCATCATGCGGCTCGCTCACAACCCGGTGCTGAGCCGGCTGGCCCTGCTCTACATCTGGTTCTTCCGCGGCACGCCGGTGCTGGTGCAGCTCATCTTCTGGTACAACCTGGCCTTTCTCTTCCCCGAACTGGTGCTCAAGATCCCGTTCACCATGATCGGGCTCAAGTGGGACACCAACGAGGTGATGACCGGCTTCACCTCGGCCATGCTGGGGCTGGGGCTGAACCTGGCGGCCTACTTCGCCGAGACCGTGCGCGCCGGGATCCAGGCCGTCGACAAGGGCCAGACCGAGGCGGCGTACGCGCTGGGCATGACCCCGGCCAAGCGGATGCGGGTCATCGTGCTGCCGCAGGCGCTGCGCATCATCATCCCGCCGACCGGCAACGAGTTCATCTCCATGCTGAAGACCACCTCGCTGGTCTACGTGGTCGCCGGGCGGGATCTGATGACCATCTCCAGCCAGATCTACAAGGCGAACAACCTGATCATGGAGCTGCTGATCGTGGCGAGCCTCTGGTACATGCTGATGACCGCCGTCGCGACCTTCCTGCAGGGCAGGCTGGAGCGCCGCTTCGGCTCCGAGGCCGTACGGCTGGTCCGCGGCGGCGGGCTGGCGGGCCGGATCCTGCCGAAGGTGGCGGCGTGAACCCGGTCGTGCACGCCTCGGGCGTGCGGATGAGCTACGGCGACGCGCAGGTGCTCAACGGGGTGGACTTCTCGGTCGCCTCCGGCGAGGTGAGCTGCGTCATCGGCCCTTCGGGGTCGGGCAAGTCGACGTTCCTGCGCTGCGTCAACGGCCTGGAGCCGGTGCTCGGCGGCAGCCTGCGGGTCCTCGGCGAGGAGGTCGGCCACTCGCTGCGCGCGGGCCGGTACCAGCCGTGGACTCCCAAGGAGTTCGCCGCCTTCCGCAGGAACATCGGCATGGTGTTCCAGCGCTTCAACCTGTTCGCCCACCAGAGCGCGCTGGAGAACGTCGCCTGCGCCCCCGTCCACGTCCTGGGCGCCTCGGCGGACGCGGCCCGGGCGCTGGCGATGGAGCACCTGGAACGGGTGGGCCTGGCCGACCACGCGTACAAGAGGCCCCACCAGCTCTCCGGCGGCCAGCAGCAGCGGATGGCCATCGCCAGGGCGCTGGCGATGAACCCGACCCTGATGCTGTTCGACGAGCCGACCTCGGCGCTGGACCCGGAACTCGTCGACGAGGTGCTGGAGGTCATGCGCGCTCTGGCGGCCGAGGGGATGACCATGGTCGTGGTGACCCACGAGATCGCGTTCGCCAGGGAGGTCGGCGACTGGCTGACCTTCTTCGCCGACGGCGTGGTCGTCGAGCGGGGCTGGCCCGGCGAACTCCTGGCCAACCCGGGCCACGAACGGACGAGGGCGTTCCTGTCCAGCGTGCTCAACCCGAAGGAACGCCAGGAGCTCTAGCGGCGTCTGGTACGGGTACCTGCAGGAACTGGGCGAGCAGGCGGGGCACCGCCTCCTCGGCCAGGGCCAGCCCCTCGGAAACGGACACGTCGCGGACGACGACGGCGAGGGCTTCACGCCGGACGGCGAACAGGGCGGCTTCGGGCTGCGCGGCATGCGGGCCCGGGTGGAGGAGATCAACGAGGACGACGCCGACATCCTGCGCGCGGTGGAGGCGGGCGCGGCGGGCTACCTGCTGAAGGGAGTCTCACGCGTCGAGCTGGTCACGGCCGTCCAGGCGGCCGCCCGCGGTGAGACCCTACTGACTCCGTCGCTGGCCGGCAAGCTGTTCCGGGCGCGGGGGGTGACGACGGCTGCGCTGTCCGGGCGGGAGCGCGAAGTGCTGCGGCTGGTCGGCCAGGGGCGTACCAACGCGGAGATCGGCAGGGCGCTGTTCATCAGTGAGGCCACGGTCAAGACGCATCTGCTGCGCGCGTTCAAGAAGCTCGGGGTGTCGGACCGGACGTCTGCCGTGATCAAGGCCATGGAGAGCGGGCTGCTGTCCTGACGTACCGGATGGTTACGCAGAGTGAAATATTAGACACGTCTCATGATTTATATTTACATGAAGATCCTCGGCGTGCCAGGGTTCAGAGAGCCAGCCACTCGGAGGACGCATGAGGCCGCAGCTCAAGGATGTCGCGTGGGAGCGGGTCGGTGACCAGCTACGACTCGTCTACGACCCTCGTGACCAGCTCCTTCTCACCGACCCCGAGGGCACCGTCGAGAAGTTGCTCGCGTTGCTCCGAGAAGGCGGGCGGACGATCACCGAACTCGCCGCCGAGCTGTCACTCCCCGTCACCGACGTGCTGGCCGCGGTCGAGGCGTTCGACGCCGAGCGGTTACTGGAGAACGGCGACCACCTGGGCGGATTGAACGCCGCCGACGCCGAGCGCCACTTCAGCAACCTGGCCTTCTTCGAGCTGTTCGGCACCCTGGAGCGCAGCCGCGAGGACATGCAGAGACGGCTGCGCGAGGCGCACGTGCTGGTGCTCGGCACCGGCGGCCTCAACTCCAACACGCTTCCCCACCTCAGCGGGCTCGGCGTCGGCAAGGTGACGCTGCTCGACCGGGACACCGTCGATCCGCGCAACTTCGCCCGCCAGTACCTCTACCGCTGGGACGACATCGGCGCCCGCAAGGTGGAGCGCGCCGCGGCCTGGGTGCGGTCCTTCGACCCGTCCATCGAGGTCGAGGCGATCGACACGGGCGTGGAGAGCGCCGAGCAGCTCACCGACCTCATCGGCCGGGTCCGCCCCGACGTGGTGGCCTCCGGCATCGACCAGCCCGCCCGAATCGACCTCTGGGTGAACGAGGCCTGCGTACGGCACGGCGTGCCGTTCGTCCGGGGCGGCATCTGGGCCACCACGGGCACGGTCTGGTCGGTCGCGCCCGGCGTCAGCGCCTGCCGCGCCTGCGTACCCGCCGACCCCACGAACCCCGAGGGCTACGACGATCCCGACGACCCGGCCCTGGCCGGCGAGATCGCCGCCGCCCGCCTCTACTTCGGCAGGCCGCACCCGAACCGCGGGATCGGCCCCGTCGCCGGTCTGCTGGGCGCCCTCGGCGCCTTCGAGGTGCTGCGGTACCTGACCGGATTCGAGCCGCCGGCATACGCCGGTAGGCCGCTCACCGTCGACTTCGCGGGCGGCTGCGCCACGAGTCAGCGTGAGTGGTCACGTAATCCCGCCTGTGAGATATGCGGAAGGAGTTGAGCAGCATGAAGATCGAGATCAAGCGGATTGAGAACACCCGCCTCACCAGCATGATCACACCCGACTCCTAAAGATCGAACAAGGGGCCGCACTCCGGCGTGCCGGGGTGCGGCCTCCGGGAGGCAGCGTGACCACGTCCGTGGACCAGGACCTGCGCGACCGAGCCGCGCGGCTGACGGTCGCCTTCGACGGTGAGGCCTGGATCCTCGGCCGCCCCGACCTGGGAATATTCGTCGCCGTGCCCGAGCCGGGCGCGGTGTTCGTCACCACCCTGCAGGAGAACGGCTCGGCGGCCGACGCGGCCAGGCGCGCCGGGGAGGTGGCCGGTGAGGAGGTCGACGGGGCCGACTTCATCGAAGGGCTCACGGGGGCCGGACTGCTCGACCCGCCCGGCGCGGACACCCCGGGCGGGGTCAGATGGATCGAGGGCGTCAGCCAGAAGGCGGCGGCCCGCCTCTTCGGCCGCGCGGCCTGGTCGGCCTACGCGGCCGCGGCCCTGTTCGCCGTCGCCGTCCTGCTGCTCCGTCCCGACCTGCGCCCGTCCTGGCAGGACGCGTGGTTCCTGCCCAGCCCCGCCCTGTCGGCGTTCACCTACCTGGTGGTCGTCATCCTGTGCAGCGCCCTGCACGAGGCATGGCACTGGCTCGCGGGGCGCGCGCTCGGCATCCCGGCGACGTTCCGGGTCAGCTACCGGGCGCTGAACGTCGTCTTCGAGACAGACCTGAGCCAGATCGTCACCGTGCCGCGCGGCCGCCGCTACGGCGCCTACCTGGCCGGGATGGCCGTCGACGGCGTCGTCCTGGCCGTGGCGCTGGGCCTGCGGCTGCTCGTCCCGCCCGGACTCCTCGACGACTTCCTCGGCGCGGTGGTGCTCTACCTGGTCATCGGCATCGTCTGGCAGTGGGCCGCCGTGCCGCTGCGCAGCGACGGCTACGCGATCCTGGCCAACGCGCTGCGCTGCCACAACCTGTACCGGACCACCTGGCTGACCGCCAAGAGGCGGCTCTTCCGGCTCACCCCCGCCGAGGAGACCGAGCTGGCCGAGGCCGGGGCGCGGGACCGCGCGGTGGCGCGATGGTTCGCGGTGCCGTACGTCGCGGGGCTTCTCGTCATGGCCGGGCTGTTCGCGGCGGTGGCGTTGCCGCTGCTGGTCGCCCTGGCCCGGTGGGGCGTGGAGCGGCTCGGCAGCGGCGGCATCGGGGCGGCGGGCTTCTGGGAGGCGGTCGCCGTCGGGGTGTACCTGGTGGTCCAGGTGGGTCTGCCGCCGCTGCTCGCCCTCCGCGAACGCCGGCTGCGCCGGGCCGGGCGGCTCCTCTGACGAACCGCCAGGCTCGACGGCCGAGGTAGATGACTCCATGGTTTCGGGCGGCGGTCGCCCACGCTCACCCCCTCCGGTCGCTCCGCCGGGAGCCCTCACGCGTGTGAGGAACCGACGGATTCGGCGATGTCATGCTGGGTGATGACTCCCAGCTTCTCCGCGAGATCGGCCAGTGCCCGGGAGACGGCGAGCTCGTCGCCGATCTCCGGCACGCTGGAGTCGGCAGGGTTGCACCGGGCGTGGCCCTCTCCCGACAGTTGAGTGCCGTCTTTGGTCAGGACCGCTCGCGCGGAGGTGTCGCTGCCGCTTTCGGTGATGTCGATCTGCACGGTCCACTGTTTGGCTTCCATCGCCGCAACCCCCTCTTCGAGATGCTGAGCCTTTCACCTCGTCGTTGCAGTTCAGCGCCGGTGGCGTCCTGGGAGCAAGGCTCATTCTGGCTGCTGACTCCAGTCTAGGCGGAGGCCCGGATCGCGTCATGGGCGCGTGGGTACGGCACCGCCGCGCGGCGTGAGTGATCGTCGCCATAAGTACGCGGAACGAATCGGACGCCCCGCCCGCATGGTCAAGCGCGCCTCTGGGTAAGGTAATGCTCGCTTAACTTAGGCAAGGCTCACCTTGGGAGCGTTCACGTGTTCGCCAGCTACCTCATCGGCCTCCGCGAAGGACTGGAGGCGACGCTCGTGGTGTCGATCCTGGTGGCCTTCCTGGTCAAGAGCGACCGGCGGGACAAGCTGCCGCTCGTCTGGACCGGCGTCGCCGCCGCGGTGGCGCTCTCGATCGGGTTCGGCGCGCTCCTGTCCTTCACCGCCGCCCACCTCCAGTACGAGCACCAGGAGCTGTTCGAGGCGGTCGCGTCGATCGCCGCCACCGTGTTCGTCACCTGGATGATCTTCTGGATGCGCGGCGCGGCGCGGAAGATCTCGGCCGACCTGAAGGCCAAGCTGGGCGAGGCGCTCCAGGTGGGCTCGGTCGCGGTGGCGGTGATGGCGTTCCTGTCGGTCGTCAGGGAGGGACTGGAGACCTCGCTGCTGTTCTTCGCCTCCGCCCAGGGCGCCTCCGCCACCGCGACCCCGCTGATCGGGATCAGCCTCGGCGTGCTCACCTCGATCGTGATCGGCTGGGGCCTCTACGCGAGCGCGATCAGGGTCAACCTCACCAAGTTCTTCACCTGGACCGGCCTGCTGCTCATCCTGGTCGCCGGCGGCATCCTCAAGTACGGCGTGCACGACCTCCAGGAGGCGGCCGTCCTGCCCGGCCTGACCAGCCAGGCCTTCGACCTCGGCGCCGTGCTCGACCCGGGCGCGTGGTACTCGGCCCTGCTCAGCGGCATGTTCAACATCACGGCCCAGCCGAGCGTGCTGGAAGTCGTGGCGTGGGCCGTCTACGTGGTGCCCGTCCTCTTCCTCTTCCTCCGGCCGGCCACCGCCAAGGTGACCCCTCAGCCCGCTTCGTAACACAGGAGAACTCCCATGCGTACCTCCCTCCTCGTCGGCGCCCTGGCCCTGGCGACGCTGACCGCGTGCGGCGGCACGGAAAGCCCCACGACCCCCGCCGCCGGCGGCAAGAGCGCGGCGGCGGCCCCCGGCAAGGTGACGGTGGCGGCGAGCGACACCGAGTGCAAGGTCGCCTCGGCCGAGGTCGCGGCCGGCACCTCGACGTTCGCCATCACCAACGGCGGCGGCAAGGTCACCGAGTTCTACGTGTACGCCCCGGGCGACCGCGTCATGGGAGAGATCGAGAACATCGTCCCCGGCCTGACCCGCGAACTGGTCGTCGAACTCCCGGCCGGCACGTACGAGACGGCCTGCAAGCCCGGCATGATCGGCAAGGGCATCCGCGGCCCGCTCAAGGTCACCGGCGCGCACAAGCCCCTCACCGACGACGCCGCGCTGGCCGGCGCCGCCGCGAGCTACCAGCGGTACGTGAAGAGCCAGACCGACGCGCTGCTGGTCAAGACCCAGGAGTTCGTCGACGCCGTGAAGGCCGGCGACGCGGCGAAGGCCAAGGCGCTGTTCCCGGTCGCGCGCACCTACTGGGAGCGCATCGAGCCGGTCGCGGAGATCTTCGGCGACCTCGACCCGAAGATCGACGGCCGCGAGGAGGTCGTCGAGGAGGGCATGGAGTTCACCGGCTTCCACCGCCTGGAGAAGGACCTGTGGGTCACCAAGGACATCAGCAAGTCCGGCCCGATGGCCGACCAGCTGATGGACAACGTGAAGCTGATCGTCGAGAAGGCCAACGCGGAGAAGCTGTCGCCGCTGCAGCTCGGCAACGGCGCCAAGGAGCTCCTCGACGAGGTCGCCACCGGCAAGATCACCGGGGAGGAGGACCGCTACTCCCACACCGACCTGTGGGACTTCGCCGCCAACCTGGCCGGGTCCAAGGCGGCCGTCCAGTCGCTCCGCCCGGTCCTGGAGGAGCGCGCCCCCGAGCTGGTCAAGACGCTGGACGAGAAGTTCGCGGCCGCCGAGACCGCGCTTGAGGCGCACCGGGCCGGTGACGGCTGGAAGCTGCACACCGAGCTGTCCAAGGACGAGCTGAAGGTCCTGTCCAACGCGATCAACGCGCTCGCGGAGCCGGTCAGCAAGATCTCCGCCATCGTCGCGAAGTAGCCCGGCCTGCGAAAGAAGGGGAGAACATGGGCGACATCAGCCGCAGGAAGCTGTTCGGCATGGGCGCGGCGGGCGTGGCCGCCGCCGGGGCGGGCGCCCTCGCGGTCCGCGCGGCGGTGGACGAGCCCGTCGGCGAACTCGCCGTCGCGCACGCCGCGTCCACCTCGGACGCGGTCCCCTTCTACGGCGCCCACCAGGCCGGGATCGTCACCCCGGCCCAGGACCGGCTGCACTTCGTCGCGTTCGACGTCATCACCACCAAGCGCGCGGAGCTCGCCGAGCTGCTCCAGGAGTGGACGGCCGCCGCCGCCCGGATGACGCAGGGCCGCGAGGCGGGCGCCTTCGGCGCGGTCGGCGGCCTCCCCGAGGCCCCGCCGGACGACACCGGCGAAGCCCTCGGCCTGCCCGCCTCCGGGCTGACGCTGACGATCGGGTTCGGTGCCTCGCTGTTCGACGACCGGTTCGGGCTGGCGGCCAAGAAGCCCGCGGGCCTCGCCGACCTGCCGAAGTTCCCCGGCGACGCGCTGCTGCCGGAGATCTCCGGCGGCGACCTCTGCGTGCAGGCCTGCGCGCACGACCCGCAGGTGGCCGTGCACGCGATCCGCAACCTGGCCAGGATCGGGTTCGGCCGGGTCTCGGTCCGCTACTCCCAGCTCGGCTTCGGCCGTACGTCTTCGACCTCGCGCGCCCAGGCGACGCCGCGCAACCTGCTGGGCTTCAAGGACGGCACCGCCAACCTGAAGCTGGAGGACACCGCGATGCTCCGCGACCACCTGTGGGTGGCCGGTGGCGACGGCGCGGCCTGGCTGACCGGCGGCACCTACCTGGTCACTCGCAAGATCAGGATGCACATCGAGACCTGGGACCGCACCTCGCTGACCGAGCAGGAGGTGATCTTCGGCAGGACCAAAGGCGAGGGCGCCGCGCTCGGCCACCACAAGGAGTTCGACGAGCCCGACTTCACGAAGAAGGGCCCCGACGGCGAACCCCTGATCGCCGAGGTCGCCCACGTACGGCTCGCCCACCCGTCCAACCACAAGGGCGCCCGGCTGCTGCGCCGCGGCTACAACTACGTCGACGGCTCCGACGGTCTGGGCCGCCTGGACGCCGGACTGTTCTTCATGTCCTACCAGCGCGACCCGCACACCCACTTCGTGCCCGTGCAGATGGCGCTGGCCAGGCAGGACGTGCTCAACGAGTACATCAAGCACGTCTCCAGCGGCCTGTTCGCCGTTCCCCCCGGCGTCGAGGACGCGGGCGACTACTGGGGCCGGAGCCTCTTCGAGTCGTAACCGCCTTTCCGGTCACAGCAGGGCGAGAGCCTTGGCCAGGCCCGGGTCGCGCCCGGTGGCCAGGTCGAGGGCGGTCATGGGGGCGTGGTGGTCGACCGGCACGCCGATCGTGTCGATGGTTTCGCGGGCGGGCCCGAGGTGCCGGACCTTGGGCAGCAGCAGGATGCTGCCGTCGTTGAGCAGATAGCCTTCGGCGGGGCCGGAGACGGCTCCGGCGGTGCGGGTTCCGATGAGGGTGCCCAGGTTGTTGTCCTTGACGGCCGCGCTGAAGTCCTCGCAGGCCGAGGCGCATCCCCGGTCGGTGAGGACGACGAGGCGCGAGCCGAGCAGCGCGACGGTGTCGTCGGTCCGGTTGGGCACGCAGTCGCCCTTGAGCGGGCAGAAGTAGCTGGTGACCTTGCCGTGCGCGAACGCGCCGAGCAGCCGCGTCACCTCGCGAGGCGACCCGCCGCCGTTGCCGCGCAGATCGAGGACCACCGCTTTCGGCTTACCCTGCAGCTTGGCGATGACCTGGTCGGCGGCGCCTTCGAAGAATCCGGGCAGCCGGACGTAGACGGCGCCGCCGGGAAGCGTCTTCGATGTCACTGCCGGAGGCTGCCTCGTGATGGGCCCCTCCCTGAGGTCGACGGTGCGGGTCCGTCCCGTCGTGGGGCGCTTGAGTGTGAGCTTTACCGGGTTGGTGGCGAAGGCTTCGACGATGCTCTGGTTCACGGTGTTCCCGATGAACGCCGGCACGCCGTTGGCCTTGACGATGATGTCACCGGGTCTGATGCCGGCCTTGGCGGCGGGGCTGCCGGGCAGGACGCTGGTGATGAACAACGGCGGCTTGGCCGCCGGGTCGAGTTGCCGGCCCTGCTGGGCCGATATGCCCACAATGCCCGTTCCGGTCGGCCCGCCTTCCGGTGGGGGAGTCGGCCTGACCCAGCGGGCGTGGTTGTCGTGCAGTCCGGCGACCATTGCGGTGATCGCGGCGCGCAGCGCGGACACGTCACCGGCGCCGAGGACTTTCGCGAAGGCGGCCCAGTCGGTGTCGCGGTTCCCGGTCAGCTCGGGCAGCCGGAGGTCGGCCCGATCGGCGTCGCGCCGCATCAGGTCCTGGGTATAGGCGGCGAAGGCGCTCTTCAGCAGTGCCTTCGGATCCATGGCCGGACCGCTGTAGTAGTTGTCCAGCACGCAGAAGTACGCCTGCCGGAGCGTGTTCACCGATGTCGGCGGCGCCGATTCCGGAGGTGGCGCGGTGGCGGCGGTGCAGCGCTCGCCTGAGGTGGTGGCCGGCGAGGACGAGGGGGCGGACATGGAACAGGCCGCCATCAGGATGGCGGCGCAGAGGGTTTTGATCATGGCCGCCATGGTGGCCGGAGGCGGGTTGCACGGCCGTGAACGAAACGGTTAACGCCACTGTTACCCCGATTCCGGTACGAACATCGGTATGCGGGTTCTGGTAGCCGAAGACGAACGCGACCTGGCCGATCTCGTGGCGGTCGGGTTACGCCGCCACGCCATGGCCGTCGACGTGGTGTACGACGGAGCCGCCGCGGCGGAGCGGCTGGCGGTGCACGACTACGACGTTCTCGTGCTGGACCGGGACCTGCCGGTGATGCACGGGGATCTCGTCTGCCGTGAGCTGGTGGAGCGCGGGAGCCGTACCCGGATCCTGATGATGACGGCGGCCGCGGCGGTGCCGGAGCGGGTCGCGGGGCTCGGGATGGGGGCCGACGACTATCTGCCCAAGCCGTTCGACTACGCCGAGCTGGTCGCACGGGTGCAGGCGCTGGGGCGGCGCAGCCGCTCGCGGGTGCCGCCGGTGCTGATGCGGCACGGGATCGTGGTCGACACGCACCGGCTGCAGGCGTCACGGGACGGGCGGCATCTGCACCTGTCCCTCAAGGAGTTCGCCGTCCTTGAGGTGCTGATGCGGGCGGACGGCGCGGTCGTGAGCTCCGAACGGCTGCTCGAAGAGGCGTGGGACGAGAACGCCGATCCGTTCACGACGGTGGTGCGGGTCGTGGTCAGCCGCCTGCGGGCCAAGCTGGGCGACCCGCCGTGCATCCAGACGGTCCCCGGCGCGGGCTACCTGCTGTGACCACGGTCCGGGTACGGCTCACGCTGATCTACTCCGGGTTGTTCCTGCTGACCTCGGTGGTGCTCCTGGTCACGGTCAACCTGCTGCTGCGCCAGGCGCTGCGCTCGCGGATCGGGGGGCTCCCCGACCCGCCGGACGCGCCGGTTCGGGGAGACCTGGTGGACCGGCCGCCGCCGCTGCCCGACCTGGTGGAGGAGGTGATCAACTATCAGTGGGGGGTGGCCGCGCTGACGGTCGGGGTCCTGGCGCTGGTGTCGGTGATCGTCGGCTGGCTGGTCGCCGGGCGGATCCTGCGGCCCATCCACCGGATCACCGCCACCGCGCGGCGGCTGTCCGTCTCGAACCTGCACGAACGGATCGCGCTCTCCGGGCCGAGGGACGAACTGAAGGAACTGGCCGACACCTTCGACGCGATGCTCGACCGGCTCGAACGCTCCGTCGAGGCGCAGCGGCGGTTCATCGCGAACGCGTCCCACGAGTTGCGGACCCCGCTGGCCGTCCAGCGGGCGGCGATCGAGATCGGCCTCCCCGAGGACGTCGGCGAGATCCGCGACAAGCTCCTGTTCCACAACCACCGCACCGAGAACCTCATCGACGCCCTGCTGGTCCTGGCCCAGGCGGAACACGGCCTGGATCGGAGGCGGCCGGTGGCCCTGGACGAGGTGGTACGGCTGGTCCTGGCCGAAGGAGGCTCGGACGACATCACCGTGACGGCGCGCACCGAGCCGTTCGTCGTCGACGGGGATCCGGTCCTGCTGAACCGGCTCGTCACCAACCTCGTCGACAACGCGATCCGCTACAACCGTTCCGGCGGAACCGTTGAGATCACACTGACCCACGGAGTTCTGACCGTCCGCAACACCGGACCGGAGGTGCCGAGGGAACGTTTCGGCGACCTCTTCGAGCCCTTCCGGCGTCTGCACACCACCCGCGAGCAGGGCACCGGGCTCGGACTGTCCATCGTCGCGTCGATCGCGAAGGCGCACGGGGCCGACGTACGGGTGAGCCCCAACCCGGGGGGCGGGTTGGAACTCGCCGTGGTGTTCGCGAGACATCCGGGTCGCCTTCGGGGGATTACGACGAATCCCCTTTGAATGGCCATGAAAACTACGTTGTATTTCGTGGCCCGTCAAGCCGATGGATCCGCTACTTTAAGGGCCACCTCATATTGCAATGACCTTATGGGTTAATGCAGCGTCGATCGTTGCTGTGTGGGTCGTGAAGGAATATCGGACCGGACCGCGGGAACCTGGTGGCCCTACCCGCCCGAGGCGGTACGGCTCGCCGGGTGCGCGGAGGCGGTGCGCACGATCTCCTCCAGGTGGTCGCTGTGGGCGCCGTGCCAGTAGACCTGCCCGCAGTCGCCGCACTGGCCGTAGGTGTCGTAGTGGCGACGGGTGCCCGCCTGGAGCAGCGGTTCGACCTCCTCCTTGCCGACCGTGACCAGTTCGCCGTTGCACGCCGTGCAGCGCGTCCAGGGTCGCAGCGGCGGTGCGAACCGCCCGAGCAGGTCGCTGAGCTGCTCCTCGGCGTTCGAGCCCCGCACGTACGCGCCCAGCCACAGCGCGCGGCGGCGCAGCAGTCCGCGATCCTGGGTCAGCAGCACCCGCCGCTCCTCGTTGGCCTGCACGACGAGCGAGGGGTCGTCCATGTCGTTGTGGTAGGCGGTGTCGACGCCCAGCAGGCGCAGCCGCCGGGCCAGCGTGCCCAGGTGCACGTCCAGCAGGAACCGCGGCTCCTCCGGCAGCCACTGCGGGCGCGGCACCGGCGGCACCTCGACCACGTCGCCCGAGGCGGGCTGATACGACGGCTCGACTCCGCTGTCGCCGGCTCTCATCGGCCCGACCTCGGTCAGCGGGATGCCGAGCGACTCGACCAGGTGCCCGAGCGTGGCTGTACCGTCGAGCGGCACCTGGTGCCACTCCTGGCGACGGGCCACCGGCAGGAAGAGCCTCAGCTCTGCGGAGATGCGAAGGTGTACGACCACGTTGCCAGCATGCCATCGCGGACGGCGTGAACGCATGCCCGTTTTCGCCCGTCTCTATGGGTGCCAGGGCAGTGGCAAACTCCTGAGATCCCGATCAGCCCGTCCGAAACGGCCGGGGAGACGCCGGTCTCCATTCGTTAAGTGGCATACTTCGCCGTTATTTCCGTACCTATACCGATATGTATACGGATGTCTTGGCTGCCTGTGCGGATCTATTGTCAAGTCACCAAACACCCCCCGCCTCCACACCGCCCCGCCCACACATGGCGGGTGCGCGTGGACGGCCGCATGAAAGGAACTGGCGAGTGCAACGCAGATCCGTTCTCGCGGCAGTCGCCGGGCTGGCCACCGCGGCAGCCTTGGTGATCAATCCGGCCGCCGCCGCGGCGGCCCCTCCCGGCGTGAACCCCTCACCGAACCTGGCAGCGGCGAACGACCCCAAGGGTCTCGCCGCGGCGGCGGCCGACAAGGCCGTCTCCAGCGGGCTGGACGAGTTACGCAAGGGACCCGACGAGACCTACTGGCGCCGAGCCGTGACGGCCGGCGCCAGTGGCATGTTCTATGTCTCCTACGAGCGCACCTACAAGGGCTTGCCGGTCGTCGGCGGCGACGCCGTCGTCGTCACCGACTCCGAGGGACGGGTGCGCGACACCACCGCCGCCTCCGGACCCGGCGTGGACGTCAACGTGAAACCGCGGGTGAGCGCCGAGCAGGCGATCAAGACGTCCAGGGCCCGCCTGTCCCGCGTGGACGACAGTGAGGCGCCCCGCCTCGTCGTGCTGGCCTGGGGCTCGCGGTCCAAGCTCGCCTGGGAGACCGTGGTCTCCGGCGTCGCCGACGGCAAACCGAGCAAGCAGCACGTCTTCGTCGACGCCCGCACCGGCAAGGTCGCCGACTCCTACGACGAGGTGCGGGCCGGCACCGGCAACGGCAACTACTACCCGAACGTGACCATCGACACCAGCCAGGCCACCGGCACCTACCGCATGGTCGACACCTCACGGCCCGGCATCCAGTGCGGCGGTCAGAACGGCCAGCCGTTCACCGGACCCGACGACGTCTGGGGCAACAACTCCGGCACCAACCTGGAGACCGCCTGCGTCGACGCGCTCTACAGCGCGCAGCGCGAGTGGGACATGCTGCGCGACTGGCTCGGCCGTAGCGGCATCGACGGCCAGGGACGCGGCTTCCCCGCCAGGGTCGGCCTGGCGGACGTCAACGCCTACTGGAACGGCAGCTTCACCAACTTCGGCCACTCCCAGGACAACCAGCGCCAGGCCACCCCGATCGACGTGGTCGGCCACGAGTACGGCCACGCCATCTTCCAGACCACCCCGGGCGGCGCCGGTTCCGGCAACGAGAACGGCGGCATCAACGAGGGCACGGGCGACATCTTCGGCGCCCTGACCGAGCACTACGCCAACCACCCGAGCGACCCGCCGGACTACGAGGTGGGCGAGGAGGTCAACCTGGTCGGCGACGGCCCGATCAGGTACATGTACGACCCCTCGCGCGTCGGCGACCCGAACTGCTGGTCCTCCTCGATCCCCAGCACCGAGGTGCACGCGGCGGCCGGCCCCCTCAACCACTGGTTCTACCTGCTGGCCGAGGGCTCGGCGCCGGGCGGCGGCAAGCCGGCCAGCCCGATCTGCAGCGGCGGCCCCTCGTCGGTCACCGGCGTCGGCATCCAGAAGGCCGGCAAGATCTTCATGGGCGCCCTGGCCCGCAAGACCTCGAGCTGGCGCTACGCGGGCGTCCGCTCGGCGTCGCTGGCCGCGGCCGTGGAACTGTACGGCGCCAACAGCGTCGAGTGCGCCACGACCAAGGCGGCGTGGAACGCGGTGAGCGTGCCGGTGCAGACCGGCGAGCCCACCTGCACCGCGCCGAACCAGGACTTCTCCATCAGCACGAACCCTGGCTCCGGCACGGTCCAGCCTGGTCAGTCCGTGCAGACGACCGTCGGCACCCAGACCACCGCGGGCAACCCGCAGTCGGTGAGCCTCGCCGCCTCCGGCCTGCCCTCCGGCGCCACGGCCCAGTTCAGCACCACCCCGGTGACCAGCGGCAACTCCTCCACGCTGACGATCCAGACCAGCGGGTCGACGCCGACCGGCAACTACAACGTCACCGTCACGGGCACCGGCCAGACGGCCACCCACACCGCCACCTACGCCCTGACCGTGGGCGGGGGGCCCAACCCGACCGATCCGCCTGACGTCAGCCTGGCCAATGTGAAGGCGCATCTGGCGCAACTGCAGACGATCGCCACCAACAACGGCGGCAACCGCAGGTCCACCGGCGCGGGCTACACCGCCTCCGTCTCCTACCTGGAGCAGAAGCTCACCGCCGCCGGCTACACCGTGGTACGCCAGAACTGCGGCTCCACCTGCGGCTCCGGCGCGGGACCGAACCTGATCGCGGACTGGCCCGGCGGTGACGCCAACCAGGTGATCATGGCCGGCGCCCACCTCGACAGCGTCGCCGCGGGACCGGGCATCAACGACAACGGCTCGGGCTCCGGCGCCCTTCTCGAAGTCGCGCTGACCCTCGCCGCCAAGAACCCGACCATGGCCAAGCACGTCAGGTTCGGCTGGTGGAGCGACGAGGAGCAGGGGCTCAACGGCTCCGAGGGCTACGTCGCCTCGCTCAACTCGACCGAGCGGGCCAAGATCAAGGTCTACCACAACTACGACATGGTCGGCTCGCGCAACGGTGGCTACTTCATCAACAACATCAACACCACCGCGGCCACCCATCTCAAGGCGTTCTACGACGCGCTGAACCTCCAGCCGGAGGAGAACACCGAGGGTGCCAACCGCTCCGACGACGCCTCGTTCCGCAACGCGGGCATCGCGACGTCGGGTGTGGCGGCGGGCGCCAGCTACACCAAGTCCTCGGCGCAGGCCGCCAAGTGGGGAGGAACCGCAGGCCAGGCCTACGACTCCTGCTACCACGCCTCCTGCGACACCACCACCAACATCAACGACACGATCCTGGACAGGGCCGCCGACGCCTCGGCGTACGCCATCTGGAAGCTCGCGGTGGGCACCCCCACCTCGCGGGACTTCTCCGTCGCGGTGAACCCCTCGTCCGGCACCGTCCAGGCCGGCCAGGCGATCACCACGACGGTCGCCACCCAGACCACCGCGGGCACCGCGCAGACGGTCAACCTGACCGCCACCGGCCTGCCGGCGGGCGTCTCGGTGAACTTCAACCCGGCGTCGGTCACCTCGGGCGGCAACTCCACGCTGACGATCAGCACCACCGCGTCGGCACCGGCGGGCAACCACCAGGTGACGATCGTCGGCACCGGCGAGACCGGCGCGCACAACACGGTGTTCACCCTGACCGTGCAGAACACCACGCCGGGACGCACGTTCCGCAACGACACCGACTACAACATCCGCGACTTCGCCTACATTCAGAGCCCCATCACCTCGACCGCGACCGGTAGTGCCGTGTCTCCGGTGAAGATCTCGATCACCAGCACGCACACCTGCATCGAGGACCTGGAGATCTGGCTGCGCGGCCCCAACGGCTCCTGGTACAAGCTCAGGTCCGCCGGCGGTAGCTCCTGCTCGGTCTTCGGCACCAGAAGCTTCTCGGTGCCGGTGACCCAGCCGGCGTCCGGCACGTGGGTGCTGGACATCGAGGATGTCTACGCACAGGACACCGGAGTCCTGGACTCCTGGAGCATCACTCTCTAGATACACCCGTGGTCCCGGCCGGTTCTCCGGCCGGGACCACGGTCTTTGGTGCGTGACCGCACCCCTACCGCAGCGTCGCACCCGGCCATAGTGGGTTCATGAGTGTGCGCGTAGACGATCCCGCTCGGCTCGGTGAGAGCCGGCTGCCCGATGGGCAGCTCGGCTGGGCCGAGTGGGGGGGCGCCGGACGGAATTCCGGTGCTGCTGTGCCCGGGGGCGGCCACGAGTCGTCGGCTCGGATTCGGCACGGATGTCGTCGACGCGCTCGGCCTGCGTCTTGTCTCCGTGGACCGCCCGGGACTCGGCGCCTCGGCACCCGCGCCCGGCCGGACCTTCGCGGACTTCGCCGCCGACATCCGCCATCTCGCCGGGCTGCGCGGGTTGGGATCCCCGGCAGTGGTCGGCAACTCGCAAGGCGCGCCGTTCGCGCTCGCGTGCGCGGTCGAGGGGATCGCCGAAGATCCTCAGCCCTCTAGGATCGGCCCATGCACGGCACCCGGAACGCCCTTCGAGGATGAGCACCCCCGCGGACCCCCCTCGCTCCCGCCGCATCCAGGCCGAACGCGCCATCCTGGACCAGTACAACGGGGCCGCCACCTGGCAGGCGCTGGCCGTCGCCGCCGTCTGCGTCGCCGCCGACATGTGCGGCATGCTCCTCACCTGGGACCACACCGCCGGACTGCTCTGGGTGGTGCTTCCCCTCGTGATCCTGGCCGACCTCCTGCTCGCCGCGCCGCCCCGCTGGTCGATGGAGGTGGCGATCGCGCACGCCGTCATGGCCGCCGCCGTACCTCTCGTCGTGCCCACCCAGGCCAGCGCGACCGATGCCAACAACGCGGGGCTGATCGTGGCAGCGTTCCTGGCCGGGGCGTGGTTGCGCACCCGGTCGGCGTTCGTGGCGCTCGGGTTCCTGATGGCCGGGCTGGCCGTACACCCCTGGCTGGGCGCCGGTGAGGACGCGGACTGGCGGCTGGTCGCGGTCGTGACCGTGACGAGTTGCCTGCTGCCGTGGCTGGTGGGCCGCTTCACGATGGCCCGCCGCCGCTACATCGACGAGCTGGAGCAGCACGCCGAACGGCTTCGCCGCGACGAACAGGCCGCGGTGCAGCGGGCGGTGCTCCGGGAGCGTACGGCGCTGGCCCGCGACCTGCACGACGTCATCTCGCACCATGTCAGCACCATCGGCATGCACGCGGGAGCCGCCAGGATGAGCCTCGCCGACCCGGCGCCCGCCGTACACCGGTCGTTGTCGGCCGTGGAGAGCTCCAGCCGGGCCGCCATGGTCGACCTGCGCAGGCTGCTGGACGTCCTGCACGGCGGCGGGCCGGGGGCGGCGCACCGGCAACCGGGCCTGGACAACATCGACGACCTGCTGGACGGGGTACGGGCGGCCGGCCTCCCGGTACGGCTGGCCGCGCAGGGGCGGCGCCGGGAGCTGAGCGGGTCGGTGGACATGGCGGTGTACCGGGCGGTCCAGGAGGCCCTGACCAACGCCGTACGGCACGGCGACGGCGCGGGGGCCGATGTCGAGCTCCGATATCGCGACGACGGGGTGGGCGTGGTGGTGACGAACGGGATGGACGCGGCACCACTCAGGTTCGGGGCGCGCGGGGCCGGGCGCGGACTGGCCGGGCTGCGGCAGCGGGTGGCGCTGTTCGGCGGCACGGTCCGCTACGGGCCCGAACGGGGCGGGCGCACCTGGCGCTTCGAGGCCGACTTCACCGACCGCGGAGGAGCTGCCGTGACGCCTCGACCAAGGGATGAGCTGTGACGATCAGGATTCTGCTGGCCGACGATCACTCGATGTTCCGGTCGGGGGTGCTGGCCGTCCTCGACACCCAGCCCGGCCTGGAGTGCGTCGCCGAGGTGGGCGACGGAAGGGCGGCGGTGAGCGAGGTGGCGCGGCTGCGCCCCGACGTGGCCGTGCTGGACGTGCGGATGCCCAGGCTGGACGGCCTGGAGGCCACCGAGGCGATCATGAACAGGCCGGGCAACGCCACCCGGGTGCTCGTGCTGACCACCTACGACGCCGACGCCTACGTCTACCGCGCGATCCGGGCGGGCGCGAGCGGCTTCCTGCTCAAGAGCCTGCCGCCGGAGGAGCTGATGTCGGCGATCAGGGTGGCAGCCCGGGGCGACGCGCTCATCGACCCGTCGGTGACCCGGCGGCTGATCGCCACCTTCGCCACCTCGCTCGAAACCCCGGCCGCCACCCCCGAGCTGGACCGGTTGACCGCGCGCGAGCGCGAGGTGCTGCTGCTCATCGCCGAGGCCAGGAGCAACGCCGAGATCGCCGAGGAACTGCGGGTGGGCGAGGAGACGGTCAAGACCCATGTGTCGAGGGTGCTGGCCAAGCTGGGGCTCCGGGATCGGGTGCACGCCGCGGTGTTCGCCTACCGCGCCGGCCTCATGAAGTAGGGGTTCTGTCCCCCGTACAGGGGATCACAGGTCACGCCTGGCCGTGACGACTCGCGGACGCGCGCTTCGTAGCGTTGCCCGCGATGAATCCCAGACACTTCCTGACAACCCTGGCACTTCTGCTGGGTGCCATGCTGCTCGGCTCCTCTCCGGTGTACGCCGACGGAGCGCCGGTCGGCAACGACGTGCAGGTGGCGCAGAGCCTCGGCGAGCGCGAGCTGACCGTGGTGATCCGCCGCATGGACGCGGTGCCCGGCCCGGTGCGGATCGAGATCGTCACCCACGCGGGCTCCCCCGCGGGGCGGCTCGACCTGCGCCTGGCCGCCGCCGGGTCCGGCACGCCGCCCGAGGGGCTGCCGCCCGCGGGCACCGTGACCAGCTCGGCCGCCGTCTCCCTCGGCGCGGAGCCCGGCCTGTACGGGCAGACCCTGCGGGTGGACCGGCCGGGCCCGTGGGCGCTGGAGGTGGACGACGGCCTGCGGGTGGCCCGGATTCCGTTCGTGGTCCCGGTCAAGGTGATCACGCGCTGGGAGGCGGCCACCTACGGCGGCTTCACGGCGGCCGGGGTGTCGCTGCTGGCCGCGCTGGTGCTCGCGGTGCGGGCCCGCCGTACCTGGACGGTGATGATCCCTGCCGGCGGGCTCCTGATGGCGGTCGCGGTGGCGGTGACGGCGGCGATCCTGTCGTCGAGCATCCCGCCGCTCCCCGCCCCGGGCAGCCGCGTCGACCCGACGATCGACAACGTCACCGACCCGTACGGCGCGGCGGCCGTCCCGGCGGCCGACTACTCCCGCCCCCCGGCGAGCCTCCACGTGCGGACCCCGGGCGCGCCGGTGGCCGGGCGGGCGGCGGAGGTACGGCTGGCGCTGGCCGACGGGTCCACCGGGCGGCCGGTGGACGACCTGCTCGTGCATCACAACGCCTTCGTGCATCTCGTGATCATCGGGCCGTCCGGGGGACTGTGGCACCTGCACCCGGTGCTGGTCGCGCCGGGGGAGTACGAGGCGCGGTTCACGCCGCCCGAGGGCGGGACGTACGCGCTGGCGGCCGAGGTGGCGCGGCGCGGCGGCGGGGTACAGATGCTCCGGCTTCCCACCGGCCTCCAGGTACGGGGACCCGGTTCGCCGGAGTCGTCGCCCGAGCCCGCCGGGCCGGGTGCCCGGGTGGTGGGCGGGGTCAAGGTGAACGTGGCGGTCGGCGGCCTGGGCGGCGCGACCACGGTCAGCGCCCGGATCGGTGACCGGCCCGACCTGCAGCCGTGGCTCGGCATGCTCGGCCACATGATCATCGTGGGACCGCTCCCCAAGGGGTCCCGCGAGGTGGGCGCCGGCGCGACCACCGCCCCCACCTGGGCCCACACCCACGCGATGGCCCCGGTCAGCAACACCCTGGAGAACCCGCCCGACGAGACCGTGGCCGCGTTCGGCCCGGATGTGCGCTTCACCCACACCTTCACCAGCCCCGGACGGTATCGGCTCTGGATCCAGGTTCAGCGCGGGTACTCGGTGCTGACCATCCCCATCGCCCTGGACATCCCGGGGCAGGAAGGAAGGCGGTCATGAGCACGGAAACACCTCCCCGGCCGCGGCGCGGCGTCCCGGCGGTCATCCTGGTCTCGGTCGCGATGCTGGCCGGGCTCGGCTGGATGCTCTGGCCGGGCGGCGGATCGGGGCCGGACGAGTACCAGGCGGTCACCGCCCGGCACACCGTGCGCCTGACCGTGGGCGACGCCCGGACCTGGTCCATCGCCGTGGACGACGCGCGAGGGCGGGCGGCTTCGCCGTACAGCGTGCTGGTGGAGCCGGTGATGACGCACATGGGGCACGCCATCGCACCGGCGGCCGCGCGACCGCAGGGCCAGGGCAGGTATCGCGTCACGCTGGGCGAACAGCCTATGGCGGGCGTCTGGAATGTCAGCGTCACGATCAACGGCCCAGGTGGGGCCGACCGCGTCGTCATCCCTCTCCTCATCTCCTCCTGAAAGGGCATCCATCCATGGACCTCTCCCTCTCCAGCACCCGCGTGAGCCGTCGCGCCGGGCCGGCCGTGGCCGTGGCCAAAGGCCTGCCCGCGAGCCTGGTCCTGGCGGGCGCGTCGATCTCGCTCTTCGGCCTCGCCTGGGACGCCCAGTGGCACAGCGATGTCGGGCCGGACACGTTCTTCACGCTCCCGCACCTGTTCCTCTACGCGGGCAGCGCCATCGCCGGGCTGGTCAGCCTGTACGTCGTGCTCGTGACCACCGCCGCCGCCCGCGCGGGCCGCCCCATCGACCCGGAGGCTGGGGGCCGCTCGATCGGGGTGCTGCGGGGCACGTTCAAAGCACCGCTCGGCTACCTCGTGTCGGGGGTCGGCGCGGCGTCGTTCCTCATGTACGGCCTGTGGGATCTGTGGTGGCACCAGCTCTACGGCTTCGACGCCGTGATCGACTCGCCTCCGCACGTCGGGCTGCTGCTGTCGATCACCGTGTCGATGATCGGGGCGGTCATCGTGTTCGCGGCGGCCAAGGACCAGATGTGGAGCCTGGCCGGGCTGGTCGCGGGGGCGGCCGTGCTCCTGGCGTTCAACACCCTCACCACGCTGGCGCTCCAGATGCTCGGCGACTCGGTGGACGCGGTCGGCGTCGGGATGGCGTTCTTCGCGGTGGTCCTCTTGCTGACCGTCGCGTCCCTGACCCGCCGCCCTCTGGTCATGGTGGGGATCGGCGTGGCGCTCGGCGCCGTACAAGCCGTGCTGTGGTGGTTCGCCCCCCTGGCCACCCGCCTCTACGCCGCCTCCATCGACCTGCCGATGCGCGACTTCGTCAGCGGCCTGCCCACCATGGCGGCCCTCATCCCGATGGGGGTGGTACTGGCCGGGGCACTGATGGCGGGCGTCCTGCGGGTGACCCGCTCGTCCCAGCCGTGGCCTGCGCCTCCGCTGGCCGGGGGCCTCGGGGGGCTGCTGCTGACGCTGGCCAACCCGGTGCAGCAGTCGCTGGTGTACGGCGTGCCGATGCCCGAGGCAGGGTTCCTGCTGGGCTCGGGGGTTGTGGGGAGTGTCGTCGGGGTGGTCGGCGGGTTCCTCGGATGGCGGTTCGGGCTGATGCTGCGGCAGCTCACGCCGCAGGAAGGGTGATCGCGATGGGCATGGCACACCTGATCAGGACCGGGGTGGCGCTCGCCCTGGCGAGCACCTGCGTCGCGGCCTTCCCGGCGGCCTCGGCGTCGGCATTGTCTTCGGTTCCGGCTTCGGTTTCGGTTTCGGTTTCGGTTTCGGCTGAGGAGTACGAGCCTGTGCGGGTCGTGCACACCGAGCGCGTGCAGGCCGGGCCGTACGCGATCACGGTGGGGTTCAGCACCTGGCCGCTCCGGGCTCTCCGCTCGCTCGACTTCTCCTTCGCCGTCGACGGCGGCATCGCCGGGAAGAAGGGCACTCTCACCATCACCGGCCCGCTGGGCGACGAGTCCGAGCCCCTGGCCAGACACCCCCGCAAGCGTGACGTGTGGGGCCTGGACATCAGGGCGCTCATGGCCGAGGGCGACTGGGGACTGCGCTTCGAGATCGACGGCCCCCAGGGGCGCGGGACGGGGGAGCTCACCCACCTCGCCGTCCTGGAACAGCCCGGCCCGCCGCTGGGCCTGAGCTGGTCGATCAGCACATTGCCGCTGCTGGGTGTGGTCGCCTTCGTCACCGTGGCCTGGCGGCGCAACCGCCCCCTCCTCAGAGTCCGCGCCGCCTGCTGATAGGCACCCACTTCAAGGTGGGGCGGTCTCAGGCGGGACGGCTCGGCGGCGGTCCCAGGGGTTCGGCGTGGCAGACGAAGATGACCTGCCTGCGGTCCGCCGAGTCGTCCGTACTCTCCCCGTGAGTCCGCCACCGCGCCACCAGCTCGTCCAGCTCATCCACGAACCGCTGCAGTTCCTCCGCGGTCAGCCGCATCGGCCCCATGCGGCTGAGCACGGAGGCGTCCTGCCACTCCGGCGGCCAGGCGTGCATACCCTCCACCCACCGCCGCATCTGCTCGGCGCTGGCCTCCACCCACTGCAGCATCGTGGCCCGCGAGGCGAGCTGCCCGACCGGGTCGTCGGCGAACTCCGAGGGCGTCAGCGTCAATTCCACGGTCGGTACGTACCGCCACCAGCGTTCGCGCCGATCCCGCGCCAACTCCGGGACCTCCTCCACCAGCCTGTGAAGGGCCAGTTGCCGCATGTGGTAGCTGATCACGCCCACCGGCTGCGCCAGGTGCTCGGCGAGTATGCCGACCGTGGCCGGCCCGATCTCGCTGACCATCAGGAGCAGTCGCATCCGGAGGGGGTGGCTGAGCGCTTTGAGCGCACCGGTGTCCTTGGGGCCGAGATGGCGAGCCTGTTCCATACCAGCACTCTACAAGAGAGGTTGTACAAGTATTCTTGTACAACTATTGTCGTGGAACATGGAGCCGTTACGGAAAAATGTCCGCTTCCAGCTGTTCTGGCTAGGGTCGGCCGCCTCTGAGCTGGGCTCGACGCTCACCTGGCTGGCCTACCCGCTGCTGGTGCTGGCGCTGACCGGCTCACCGGGCCAGGCCGGGCTGATCGGTGCGATCGGCCTGGCCAGCGGGATGGTCTTCGCGCTGCCCGCCGGAGTCCTGGTGGACCGCTGGGACCGCCGCCGCGTCCTGCTCGGCAGCGACCTCGTCAGGGCCGCCACCATGGCCAGCGTCGCGCTCGCGGTGTTCACCGACAGCCTGGTACTGCCCCATCTGATCGCGGTCTCGATCATCAACGGCGCCGCCGGCGCACTCTTCGAGCCCGCGCACGCCGCATCCCTGCGCGCGCTGGTGCCCAGGGAGCAACTGCCGACCGCCTACGCCCAGGAGCAGACCCGCGAGCACGCGGCAGGGCTGGCCGGACCACCGCTCGGCGGTCTGCTCTTCGCGGCCGGCCGCGCGGTGCCCTTCCTCGTCGACGCCGTCACGTACCTGCTCTCGTTCGTCTTCGTCGCGCTCGCCCGCGTGCCCCGCCGGCCCGCCGAGCCCGCTCCGCGCCAGAGCATGTTCGACGGGATCGCCGAGTCCGTGCGCTGGATGTGGAATCAGCGCTTGCTCCGCGCGATCTGCGGCCTGACGCTGGTGGCCAACCTGGCCGCCAACGCGATCATGATCCCGCTGATCGTGCTGGTCGGCTCGCCGGTGCGGGCCGGCGTGGTCCTGGCCTGTCTGGGGGTCGGCGGCCTGCTCGGCGCCATGATCTCCGGGCGGCTCATCCGCCTGCTGCCCACCGGCCGCCTCATGCTCGCCGGGTGCTGGTTCCTCGCGATCATCCTGCCGCTGACGGCGCTGCCGCTCGGCTTCTACTGGCCGGCGGCCGTCCTGTTCGTCGGCGGCCTGGCCCTGCCCGCGCTGAACATCGCCCTGTCCGTCGAGGTGGCCAGAACCGTCCCCGACCACATGCAGGGCCGCATCCAGTCACTGCTCAACGTCGCCACCATGGGCATCACACCACTCGCACCGCTGGTCGGGGGCCTGCTGACCCAGTACGGCGGCGCCATCACCGCCATCGTCGTCCTCGGCGTCTACCTCGCGGTCTGCTGCGCCATCGGCACCCTGTCACCGACGCTCCGCCGCACCCCGGCCCCCAGCACCGCGGACAGCACGCCCTAGAAGATCGGCGGCCACCAGCCTTGCCCGTCTGATGCCTCCGCAGACAGGCACCTCACTGGTGGCCGAGTTCGATCAACTGCCGGTTCCCGGCCCTCCATCCCGCCACCCAAGCGGCATCAGCCACCGGCCGGCCAGATGGATTCGCTCAGGAGGTGGCGGAGGTGTATGCCTTGGCCAGGTCTTTCCAGACCTTGTCAGCGGTACCGGTGTTCATGTGGTTGGCGACGACCATCAGAGTCACGCCTCGCGTCATGTCGGTCGCTCCCATCGAGGTGAAACCGGCGTAGGCGCCCGGGTGGCCCTGCCAGACGCGCCCGCTGACCTCGGCGCGCTCGGTGGCCATCCCGTAGGAGTCGTTCTGCGCGGCGGCCTGCGGCGACGTCTTGATCATCTCCTTGATCGTGTCGGGCCGCAGGAGCCGGTCCCTGGCGTACAACGCGTCGAGGAACTTGGCGCCGCCGAGCGCGGTGCCCGCGAACAGCCCGTCCCCGAACGGCAGGCCGTACACGTCGGTGGGGATGCCCGTGGCGCCGAAGGTGGTGAAGTAGTCGACCAGCCCTTGCTTCTCGACGGAGTAGCCGTGGGCCATGCGGCGGAAGGCTTCCTCGGATCGCTCGGCGGTCAGCTCTACGTTCGTCGCCCCTGTCCGCCGAAGGAAGAGCCGGAGGTCGCGCTCGAGCGCCTTGTCTCCACCGGACATCTTGGTCAGCACGTGCGTCAGGATGAGGAATCCGGTGTTGGAGTACTCGTACTGCTTGCCGGGGTTGACCGGCTTGGTAATCCCCTTCGCCAGCATGGCGAAGGTGTAGGGCGTGTTCGGATCGTAACGGTCGCCGCCCTCGAACAGCGGGGCGACCTCGGGGTGCTCGTACAGGTCCGGGTAGCCGGCGGTGTGCGTGAGCAGCATCCGGAGCGTGACCACATCCGAGCCCGGCACGTCCTTGCCGATATAGGTGGAGATCGGCTTGTCCATCGCCAGGACACCGCTCTCGACCTGGCGCAGGGCGTACGCGCCCAGCACCAGCTTGCTGAAGCTGGCGTAGCTGAACATCGTCGAGTCGATGACCGGCGCGGGCGGGTCGTTGATCGCCTTGCCGGAGTTCGCCGACCAGATCAGCTTGCCGTTGCGTAACACGACCGCCTGGACGCCGGGATCACCGTACTTCGCGGCTGCCTTGGTGAACGCCTTGTCCAGGGCGGACTGCACCGGCCCCTCGCTGACCCGGACCGCCGCTGCGGACGCTGGGGGGATGCCCAGCCCGCCCGCGAGGAGGCTGCATGCCACCACGAGTGCTTTGATCATCGCTGTCCTTCCATGAGGTCTGCGCTTCTCTTCCTCGGATGAGTTCGCACCAGTGTGAATTCGCTTCCACGACTGATCATTGGCGAGAGCGCCAAAGAGTTCAGCCGTGCGAGTGACGCAACCGCCAAACTTCGGCCGGGCCGCCCTGGTCTCGTGGGCCGACCGGTGGTACTAGACCAGGCCCGGGGGGATGCCCACGGGCTTGGTGCCCTCCGGCTGGGCGATGAGGCGCATGCGGCGGAAGCTCTCGCCGCTGATGGTCAGGTCGCCACCGGCCTCCAGGCGGAGGGTGAAGGGACCCGCCTGCCAGGCTCCCGCCGGGGCGGGTTCGGTGTCGACTTCCAGGGTCAGGCCCATGGTGAACTTGCCGTCCTTGATCACGGCCAGCACGTCGTACTCGTCGCTGAGCCACGCGCCGTCCGGGGCCCTGTCCTCGCCGGGGGCAGAGCAGGGGGTGAAGATCGTGAGGGGCTCGTCCCGAGGGGTGCTGCCCATGACGAGATTGCCGTCCTCGACGGTCAGCCAGGTGGTGCGCGCCTCGCCCACGCCGTGCCAGAGGCCGTCCGCGCCCGGGGCGAACTCGGCCTCCTGCCGCACGATGGCGACCCGGCCTTCGCCGGCCTCGACGACGGTGATCGGGGTGTCGGTCGCCTCCTCGTACCAGTGCCCCACGACCGGGGCGGGAGCCTGGCCCTGGGCGACGTTTTCGGAGTCCTCCTGGTGACCGATGAGCTCAAGGGCCACCCGGTGGCTGAGGCCGACTGCGTCCAGGGCGCTCTGGTTGGTCAGTACGGCCACGCCGAGATCGGGCCCCGGCAGGTAGAGGAGGTTGGAGACGTACCCGTGCATGCCGCCCGTGTGGCCGAACGCGTCGAGCTCGCCCACCTTCGAATGGAAGATCCCGTACGCGTAGCACAGCACGGTCCCGTCGGCCAGCACCCCCCGCTCCAGCAGCGCGTCACGCAGCCGCGTCCCCAGCACCCGCCCGTCCGCCAGGAACCCGAACCACGGCGCGAGCTGACTCACGCTGGTCACCAGGCCGCCGTCGCCCACCGCCCCTTCCTCGGTGTCGGCCCTGACCGGCCCCTCGGCGTACCCGTACGCCATCCGCGGCAACGGCACCGAGGCGTCGTCGCGGTAGACGGTGTCGTCCATGCCGAGCGGCCCGAACACCCGCTCGGCCGCGAACTCGGCCAGCGACTTCCCGGTCACCCGTCTGACCACGACGGCCGCGAGGATGTAGCCGGTGTTGGAGTAGGAGAAGGCGGTGCCCGGCTCGAAGGTCGTCCGGCGGATGCGGCTGATGATCTTCATGAGCCGCTCCTCGGTCAGCACCTGGAGCGGGACCCCGGTGATGCCCTGCAGGGCGTACCACTCCGGGAGGCCGCCGGTGTGCCGCAGGCACTGGCTGATGGTGACCTCGGTCTCCAGGGCCAGCTCCGGCACGTGCTTCCTGATGTCGTCGTCCAGGCTCAGCCTGCCCTCGTGGGCCAGCATGAGTACGCAGGCCGCGGTGAACTGCTTGGAGGCCGAGGCGATGTCGAAGCGGGTCGTGGCGTCGATCGGGACGCCGAACTCCACGGTGGCCACCCCCCTGGCCGCGGTCAGCGCCCGGCCACCGGAGTAGACGCCCACGGCGAGGCCCGGGGCGCCCGGCCCGTCGGGGGTGAAGTCGGCGACGGCGCGTTCTAGCAGCTCGAGATCCATGTCCTCCAGTATCTGGATCCGCGCACGCGCCGCGTTTGGCCTCCGCGGCAAACTTGGGACCTCCGCGCTTGGAGTCCGGCACACCGGCGTCGAGGTCGATAAGGCGCTGCTCGTGCCTCAACTTGATCCTCAAGAGAGGAAGCGCTGACAGACAGAAACAGTACGGGACGGGGGTCCACGACCTGAAACTGACGTGCGGCGTGACCGTGCACAGCACCGGCGGAATGTTCAACGGCTCGTACACCTACGCGATGTCGTCCCGCGACGGCAAGCACTCACTCGCGATCAACATGAACGGCGACTGGGCCAAGGACAAGACCGAGCAGCCGGTCAACTTGCTCATCGAGGCAGCCACGGCGGAGTTCTGCGGCGACTAGAACCAGCCGTTGCCGCAGGTGCCTGGGATCACCTGCGGCAGCGGCCTTCCCGGACGGTCAGTTCAGTGAACCTCGCGGCGTCGTCTAGCGCCGCTCCGCGCCGTCGTCCCGCACCGTCTTGTAGAGGCCGTACAGGGCCTCCAGGCCGCCGATGACCATCATGACCAGGCCGAGCTTCGACGGCGTGAACACGACGATCTCGATGTCGAGCCCGAACAGCCACAGCGCCACCCCGGCGACGAAGACGGTCAGCCCGGTGAGGAGCGTCTTGTGGGCGGGGGCCATGAGAACCTCTTTCGATCATTGGGGGACATGACAACGCTAGTGAAGAGCCGGGTCGGGAGGCTTCCTACGCGCTGAGGAGATCGGGCTACACCTTTCGGGGGACCTCCTGCCCACGGCCAGATCGGTCTGTCACTCCACAACAGAGGGTTTCGGCGTCGTGCCGGATGCGCCCGCCGGTGCGCTTTCGCGGCTTGGGGGGTCGCCGTGGACATAGGAGTTCCGGGCCGTGGCGGAGACGATCGCGATCAGGGCGAGGCCGGCGAGTGCCGCGGTCGTGGCCCCAGCGTCGAAGAGCCGCCCCACGGCGAGCCCTCCGGCGACGGCGACGGCTCCCGACAGGAAGCCGAGCACCCCGAAATAGGAGCCGAACCGGTGCGCGGGAGCGTACCGGGCGATGGTCTGAAACAGCGCGGGTTGCGTCAGGCCGTTGCCGAGGCCGTTGAGCACGGCCGCCGCGAGCAGGACGGCCATCGGGCCGCCGCCCTGCGGGACGGTCAGCAGCACCAGGTAGCCGCCGCCGGAGCACAGCAGCCCGGCCCGCAGCACCCACGGCCGCCCGGCCCGTCCGGCACACCACGGTTGTACGGCGGTCGCGACCGCCGCCACCACGCACAGGAACACGGTCGTCGCGGCCGAGCCGACGTCCTTCAGCGGGACGACCGTCATGATCTGGTCGGCGAGCAGCGTGCTCGGCGCGGCCGTCAGGGCGAACCGCAGGAAGGCCCGATCACCGGCCGCCTTGGCCGCGCCGTCCAGGACCGCCCTCGGCCGTACCCCCGAGGCGGCGGGCCGGTGCGGGAGCAGCAGGAACAGCAGGGCGGCGACGGCCCACGCCCCCGCGGCCGCTCCGGCCAGCAGCTCGAAACCGCCCGTCAGCAGGGCCAGCCCGGCGGGCGGCCCGGCCACCGCCGCCACCTGGCCGACCGCGACATAGGCCGCGAACCCGCGCGTACGGCGGGCGGGGGACAGCCCCGCCAGCAGCGACTGGGCCGCCGGATGGAACAGCGCGCCGCCCGCACCGAGCAGGACCGCCGCGCCCAGCAGCTCCGCGAGCGACCCCGCCATCCCCAGCAGCGCGAACCCCGCCGCCCGCAGCGTGCAGGCCAGCGCCCCCGCCCGCGCCGGGCCGATCACATCGGTGACCGCCCCGACCGGTAACAGCAGCCCGTACTGCACGGCGGTCCGCACGCCGAGCACCAGCGTGATGGCCCCGGCGAGCATGCCGAGATCGTGTCGCAGGTGTGTCACCAGGTGCGCCATCACCGCGAAGAACCCGAGCGAGATGGCCAGCTGCACGCCCACGACCACGGTCATCACCCGCCGGTCGGAGGTGGCCGGTCCGGGAACGGCTTCGTCGGGGGCAGCTTGGTCAGGCAGGGGCATGTTGGCTTTCGGGTCGGTTTCGGCAGAACGCGGGTCAGGCGCTGGGCAGGACGCCCAGGCGCTGCAGCAGGTCACGCGCGAGCGGAACGCGCTTGCCGGTGTCCCCGTCGGCCTTCACGTCGATGGTGAGCGCGAAGGTGTGAGTCCGGCCGCCACGCTCGACCCAGCCCACGTACCATCCGACGTTCGGCTTGCTCGTCATGTCCCAGCCGGTCTTCGCATAGAGGGTATAGCCGTCCTTCTGCTCGATCTTCAGCAGGTCTCGGACGGTGCGCTGGTTGTCCTTGGAGGCGGGGAGCTTCTGGTCGGCCAGCCTGGACAGCCACCGGGTCTGCTCCACCGGCGAGATCTCCAGCGGCCCCCGCAGCCAGAAGTGCTCCACCACCGTGCCGACCTCGCGGTTGCCGTAGCCGAGGCGGTTGAGCCACTGGCGCTCCCGCTTCAGGCCGATCCGGCGGGCGAGCGTCTGGAACACCGGGATGCTCGACGCCTTGACCGCGTCGCGCAGGTTCATGTCCTTCTCCCATTCGGGGAAGGGCTGCGGCTGCCCGCCGTACGGGATGACCTCGTTCTCGTCCTTGACCGCGCCGGTCTCCAGGGCGATCAGGCTGTGCGGGATCTTGAAGGTGGAGGCCGGGATGGTCCTGTGCTCCGCCCGCCGCCGGTCCACCACCGTGGTACGGCCCCGGTCCACGTCGAGCAGGGCGAAGGTGCCCTTGACGCCCGCTCGGTCGAACACGGACAACAGGTCGTCGCGGACGACGGTGCCGCCCTGCTCGGCGTGCTTCGTCTGGTACGGCGGCGCGGTGTGCGCGTTCGCCACGGCGTTCGGGGCCGCGCCGAGCAGGGTCGCGGTCATCGCCACGGTGAGGCTCCACTTCGCTCGGTTCCCGCGGCGGCCGGCGAAGCTACGAGAGGTGCGCATATTCGGATCTCCTCGTTGTCGATTGCCGTCCGAGGAGACCAGAAGCAGCCTCACCATGTCCAATAGTGATATTGAGGGATGTTTGAGTATGAAATGGATATTTATCCTGGTCGTGGGCTTGGTTTGAGATCATCAGCCGTCCCTGCGGGCACGCGGAACGCGGGTTTTGGATGAGGCGGGTGGCCGTCATGTCCGTCGTTGCGCTCCAGGCGAGCCGCGCGATCTCCAGCGTGGATGAAGGCCGGCCTCGGCATGGCGAGGAGTTAAAGCACCCTTCTCGCATCCTCGGGAAGCACCGGCGTCTGCCAGGACTGACACGCGGGTGGCGACCAGTCGTGCGCGAACGGTCCCCGGCGGGTCTCGATTACAACGATCGTCCGCCGGGTGGTCGCGTGGACCCCGTACCGGTGACCGGCCTGCTGCGGCCTTGAGAGAGGTGGCTCTCAGCCGCGTGTCCTCCCGTCGCTCGGCTCGTTCAGTGGGGTCAGCGTGGCCGTGGCCTCGTCGTGGTCCATTCCGGTCGCCTCGAGCAGGTCGACGGCGATGGAGCGCAGTTGCGCGATGGTGACGTTCGCGGAGAAGCCCAGCTCCTTGGGGCGCTCCCGCGCGGCGACGGCGAGCAGCGCCTGCCTGGCGAGCATCGGTTCGCGCCCGGCGCCCAGTTCGAGCTGCAGGAGCAGCGCCGCCTCCGAGACCTCGCGCAGCGACTCGGCGAGCGCGGGCGGAGGCGGGCTGGCCTCGCCAAGAGCCGCCAGCGTACGGCGGACCAGCACGCGTGCGTTGCGCAGCGCCAGGTCCACCGGTACGGCCGCGGTCTCGTACCTGGCCAGCCTGGCCCGGTGATGCCAGCGCAGCGGCGAGATCATGATGATCTCCTTGCTGTTCTCCAGCGCCGCCTCGAACTCCTCCACCACGGTCTGGGTCCTGCGTCCGCACTCCAGGGCTTCGGCGGCCAGGTCCATGTCGCTCTTCTCGATCGCCTCCGCCGCCTGCTCCAGGACGGTGGACAGGGCGTCGAGCACGCCGGACAGGTGCTTGCCCGCGATGGCGAGCGGGCTGGCGGGCAGCAGCGCCACCGCGACGAGGCCGATGACCCCGCCGGTGAGCGCGTCGGCCATCCGGTCCAGCCCGCCGACGTCCTCGCCGGGCACCAGCATGGCGACCAGCACCGCGGACGAACCGACCTGCGACACGAACAGCTCTCCGCTGTTCAGCAGCCCCGCGACGGCCATCGCCAGCGCGATCACCAGCGCCATCTGCCAGGGCCCCGAGCCGATCCAGGACACCAGCAGGTCGCCGATGCCCACGCCCAGGCTGACGCCGACCACCAGCTCGACCACCCTGCGCAGCCGCCGCCCGAGCCCCACGCCCACGCAGATCATCACGGAGATCGGCGCGAAGAGCGGGTGGACGTGGCCGAGCAGATGGACGGCGACGATCCAGGCCAGCGCGGCGCCCACGGCGCACTGCGCGATGGAGGGCATCAGCAGGCCCAACGTGCCCAGCCGTTCCCTAACTTGATCGCTGAGCCACGTTCGCACCCCTCTACGATGGCGGATCTTTATGACGCTGAGGTCACATTTGCCCTGAATTCGGGCGATCCGGAACCTTCAGTGAAGGCAGGGGAGCCGCCGCTCGCACCCCCGGGTCGGCCGGATTCGTTGGCGTCAGTTCCACGAGAAGCCGCAGGTAGCCTTGCGGGCGTGGCTTGTCTGTTGAGCCGGCGGGGGCTTCTGACCAGCCTTGCAACACCCTCCCATCGGCGGGTGGGGGCGGGCCGGCGCGCCGCCGTCGGGTCGGGCTCGCCGCCGAGGAAGCGCAATCGAAGGTGTCTCCGCAGCCGCACCTCCTGAACCGATGGAAGTAATGTGTTCAAGGCATTTGGCAGACGATCAGCGGTGCTCGCCGCCCTCCTGGCCACCGGGCTGGCACTGACCGCCACATCGGCCACGGCGGCCACCGCCCGCGATGCGGCCCCGGCGAGCGCGGGCCACCCGGCCGTCATCGGCGGGAGCGTGGCCACCGAGCCCTACCCGTTCATGGCGTCCTTCCGGCTTCGCGAAGAGCCCGACCACCACTGCGGAGGCGCCCTCATCGCCTCGGACTGGGTCGTCACCGCCGCCCACTGCAAGGGCCTCATGAAGCCCGGCAAGACCCAGGTACGGATCGGTTCTCCCGACCGTGACAAGGGTGGAGTTCTCACCAGCATCAAGCGCGTCATCACTCATCCCACCTGGGACAGGCAAGGCTGGGGCGACTTCGAGGGCGACCTCGCGCTGGTCGAACTGGACCGGCAGGTAGACCTGGAGCCCATCCGCATCGCCGAAGGGCCCGGCCGGGTGGGCGAGCCGAGCCGCATCATCGGCTGGGGCATGGAGTGCGAGGACCGGGAGAATCCGACCTGCGCGAACGGTTCCGAGCAGCTGCAGGAACTCGACACCGTCCGCGTACCCGACCGCCGCTGTCTCTCCCTCGACCGAGGCGCCGAACTGTGCGCCGGCGACCGCGACGGCCGGGCGGCCAGCGCCTGCAACGGTGACTCCGGAGGACCGCAGATCCGCAAGGTGAACGGCCGGTGGGAGCTGATCGGAGCCACCTCGCGCGACGGTGACGACATGGGGGAGCGCATGGACGGCAGCGCGGGCTGCTCCACCAACCCCGAAGGCGGGCCAGGAGTCGGCATCTGGACCGACGTGACCCACCACCGCTCCTGGATCGCCGCCACCACCGGAGAGGACCTTTCCGCGAAGCTGCCGTAACGGATGGTGCGAGGCTCGTTCTGTGGGTAGTTCGCAGGTATGTCGGTAACACTCGCGCTGGCGGGTGACACGATGCTCGGGCGCGGCGTCGCCGCCCTGCTGGAGTTCACGAACGAGCCCGCCGCCTATCTCACCGACGGCGTCCGCGAACACCTCGCCGAGGCCGATCTGGTCGTGCTCAACCTCGAATGCTGCGTCTCCGCGCGGGGGAGCAAGTGGGCGTCACCCGGCAAGCCCTTCCATTTCCGTGCACCGCCACAGGCGGCCGAGATGCTCGCCGGTCTCGGCGTCGGCTGCGTCACGCTGGCCAACAACCACGCCCTGGACTACGGCTACGACGCGTTGCTCGACACCCGCGACCACCTGGAGCGGGTCGGCATCCAGGTGGTGGGCGCAGGCCCGGACGAAGCCCAGGCGCGGCGACCGGTCATCCTGTCCGCGGGCGGCGTGCGCGTCGGGGTGATCGGCGTGACCGACCATCCGCCCGAGTACGCGGCGAGTCCCGACCAGCCCGGCGTGGCCTACGCCGACCTGCCGTACCAGGTGCCGGCCTGGCTGACCGAGGCCGTGGCCGGCATGCGGGCCGACATCGTGCTGGTCACCCCGCACTGGGGGCCCAACATGACGGCTCGGCCGCTGCCCTACGTCCGTTCCGCGGCCGCGGCGCTGGTGAAGTCCGGGGCGACGCTCGTGGCGGGGCATTCCGCCCATGTCGCGCACGGGGTGGCGCTGCCCGTGCTGTTCGACCTGGGGGACTTCCTCGACGACTACGCGGTGGACCCGGTGCTGCGCAACGATCTGTCGCTGCTGTTCCTGGTCACCTTCGAGGGGGCCCGGGTGGTGCGGCTGCGGGCCGTACCGATCAAGCTGGAGTACGGCAGGACCGAGCTCGCGCAGGGGAGGGAACACGCGTGGATCAGCGAGCGGTTCATCGGCGCCTGCGCGGAGATGGGCACCGAGGCCGACCTCGACCAGGGCGTTCTGACCATTCGCGGGCAGGGGATTTCTTGACCACGCCGTGAGTCTCCCCGGCCCCGGTCAGGACCTAGCCTTGAACTGGAAGGGACAGGCCCATGATCATCAACATCGTGCTCGGGCTGATCGCCCTCCTCGTGATCTGGGTGGCGCTCAGCGGCATCAGAATCGTCAACCAGACCGAGCGCGGCGTGATCTTCCGCTTCGGCCAGGCTCAGCGGAAGATTCGCCAGCCAGGGCTCAACTTCATCATTCCGGGCGTGGACCGGATGAAGAAAATGAACGTGCAGATTGTCACGATGCCGGTGCCGACCCAGGAGGGCATCACCCGTGACAACGTCTCCGTCCAGGTCGACGCCGTCGCCTACTTCCGGGTGCAGGACCCGCTGCGGGCGGCCATCGAGGTGCAGAACTACCTGTTCGCCGTGGAGCAGGTGGCGCAGACGTCGCTCCGCTCGATCATCGGCAAAAGCGAGCTGGACGACCTGCTGTCCAATCGCGAGGAGCTGAACAAGGGCCTGGCGCTGATGATCGACAGTCCGGCGCTCGGCTGGGGCATCCACATCGACCGCGTGGAGATCAAGGACGTCCAGCTACCCGATTCCATGAAGCGTTCGGTGGCCAGGCAGGCCGAGGCGGAACGGGAACGGCGGGCTCGCGTGATCACTGCGGAAGGCGAGTTCCAGGCCGCGCAGAAGCTCGCCGACGCCTCGGCCATCATGTCCGAGACCCCGGGCGCGCTCCAACTGCGGCTCCTGCAGACCGTGGTGGAGGTCGCGGCGGAGAAGTCCTCCACGCTGGTCATGCCGCTGCCGGTGGAACTGCTGCGCTTCTTCGACCGCGCCGCGCACACCGCGGAACACGGCGCCGAGCGGCCACAGGAGAAGTCCGGGGAACGGCAGGAACTGGCGGGCTCGGCCACGCCCGAGCTGGCACCGGCCGACGAGGTCGTCCCCGAGCCCTTCGCCCGTCGCGCGGACGAGGAGGCCGAGCGGCGGTAGCCCGTCGCGGCGGCTGGGTGGACGGCCAAGGAGTGCCGCCGTGCCGGGGAGTGGTCGGCCCGTGAAAAGGCTCAGCTCGCGGTCTTCTTGATGAGCGCGCCGATCCGTGCCTCGTCGGCGGCGGTCAACTCCGTCAGGGCGAAGGAGGTCGGCCACATGGTGCCTTCATCGAGGCTCGCCTGGTCGCTGAAGCCGAGCGTGGCGTACCTCGTCTTGAACTTCTGCGCGCTCTGGAAGAAGCAGACGATCTTGCCGTTCTTGGCATACGCCGGCATCCCGTACCAGAGCTTCGGTGAGAGGGCCGGCGCGTTGGCTTTGACGATGTCATGGAGCCGCTCGGCGAGGACGCGGTCCGCCTCCTCCATCTCGGCGATCTTCGCGAGCACTTCGCTCTCGGGGTCCGCCTTGGTCGCGCGCGGGCCGCGCCGCTTGGACGCCTTCAGCTCCTGGGCGCGCTCCTTCATCGCGCCCCGTTCCTCCTCCGTGAATCCGCCGAACTTCTCGTCGACCGCGCCGGTGTTCTCGGCGGACGTCTGCGTGCCCTTCATGGCAGGTTTCCTCTCGTACAAGGCTTGATCTGGACAATCTCAATGCTAGGGATCCGCCGCGGTGGCGGCTTCTCCGAAACTGATCGGTTGTTACCCGCACTGCTCGCTGGATGGGGCAGGTGTGTTTCCGGGCGACGGTCAGCCGAGCCAGCGGCCGTCGCGCATGAGGTCGCGGCCCGGCAACTCGTTCGCCTCCCGCCAGGCCTGGATGCGTCGTGGCCGGATCAGGAAGTACTGGTAGGGCTCGTCGAGTTCGCGCGGGTCGAAACCGGTCTTGGCCGCGAACGCGTCGCCCGTCTCCGGGGCGAGGTCGGCGAGGTCCACCGGCTCGGCGGTGGCGTCGACGACGACGACGTCGCGCGTCGGCCCGAGAGCGAGTCGCACCCGGCCGTCCGCCAGCAGGTTGCGGCCGGTGACCGAGGCGCGCGGCGTCGAGATGAGGAACGCGGTCCCGTCCCAGAGGTACGAGAGCGGGATGAGGTGGACGCCCGGGGAGCCCGGCGTCGCGACCCAGAGATCGACGTCGCTCTCCAGCTTCGCGCGAGTGTCCCGCAGCCTCTCCTCGAGCTCACGCGGCGGCATGCTTCCTCCAGTCACATCGTGGAAAGCCCTTCATCTTGGGAAGGGCTCCGTAGGTCATCGGTCGGTTCACCAAAGCCGCGGGCCGGCCTCCCACGCGACCTTCCAGATCGTCCCGTCCGGGGCCTGTACGGCGCCGCCGTAGCCCCAGAACGACTTCGCGGCAGGCTTCAGCGGCGTGGCGCCGGCGTCGAGGGCGGCACCGATGAAGGCGTTGACGTTGGCCGGCTGGGACACCGTGAGCGACAGCGCGAAGCCACGGAAGCCGGTCGTCGGCGCCTCCGAGGCCCGCAGGCGCACCAGTGTGCCCAGACCGAAGGCGGTGTAGAAACGGTCGGCGGCCGTGGTGTCGGCCACCTCGAGGGTGAGGGATTCAATGGAAGTCATAGCCGTCAAGCTAGTTGCGGCTCGGTGACCTGCGCTTCTCGATTCCTGACCGGTCTCGTCACCTGTTTCGCCACGCAGGACGGCATCCCCGCCGCACCGCCCGCCGCGCGGCGCTGGTAGGTGCTGGGCGGCATGCCGACCAGCTCGGTGAAGCGGGTGCTGAAGGTGCCCAGCGACGAGCAGCCGACCGCGAAGCAGACCTCGGTGACGCTGAGGTCGCCACGGCGCAGCAGCGCCATCGCGCGCTCGATGCGACGTGTCATCAGATAGGCGTACGGCGACTCGCCGTAGGCGAGCCGGAACTGCCGGCTGAGGTGCCCGGCCGACATGTGCGCGCTGTGGGCGAGCGCCTCGACGTTCAGCGGCTGCGCGTACTCCCGGTCGATCCGGTCGCGGACGCGGCGCAGTCGCGCGAGGTCGTTCAGGCGCTGTGCCGCGGTAAGTGCGCGCCCCCATGCGGGATGACACATGAGAGAACTCCTTTCATCGATGTCCGCGAGCACCTGGCCTACATGGCGAGGTGCCCGCCGGCCGCCGCATTCTCTGTGGCGGCCGTCATGGCCGAATCGACTGCCGAACGGCTCAGCGAAGCTCCTGGATGCGGACCAGGTTGCCCGCGGGGTCGCGGAAGGCGCAGTCGCGGACGCCGTACGGCTGCTCCGTCGGCTCCTGGACGACCTCGGCGTCGCCGGCCTGCAGCTGCTCGAAGGTGCCGTCGAGGTCCCGGGTGGCCAGCAGGATCCAGCCGTAGGTGCCCTTGGCCATCATCTCGATGATGGTGCGGCGCTCGTCCTCGGTGATGCCGGGGTCGGCGGCCGGCGGCGCCAGGAGGATGGACGTGCCGGGCTGGCCGACAGGGCCGACCGTGATCCAGCGCATCTTGCCGTGTCCGACGTCGCTGCGTACCTCGAAGCCGAGGGTGTCGCGGTAGAAGGTCAGAGCGGCGTCCGGGTCGTCATGCGGGAGGAAGCTCGTGTGAATGGTGATGTCCATGGCTGTCACGTTATCTGCGGCTCGGTGACCGATGCTTCTCGGATCCTGATCGGTCCGGCCACCTGTTCACCCAGCACCGCCTCCCAGGTGATCGCAGCCCGGGACAGCGCCTCCTCCTCAGCCAACGGTCGCGTCTGTCGCCGGCCGCCCGGCGGAAAGTATTAGGGGTGATTCCATAATCCCTTTTCCGCCGTCGATCATATGCCATATGTGAAAAACACATATGGCAAAGAGTGGTCACGGACCTTGTTAGGGCTGGTGTATAGGAAGAGAGTCGAGGGCGTCAGGCGCAATCGACGACCCGTGGAGGAGCAAATGCACGAATCGGTAACTGGGGATGGCCGGCGCGCCGGCGTGGTCCGGCGGTTTTTAATCGCCGCCCTCGGGGTGTTCACCGTGGCATTCCTCGTAGTGCCACCCGCCACTGCCGCGGCACCGCCGACTCCGAACGCGTTCGTGTCGAACCTCGACCTGGAATGCTTCAAGACCAACCCGTACCAGCCGCCGACCACCACCCTCACCCTGCGGCACCTCAACCCGGTGCTCAACGGCCTGCCGATCGAACAGGTCACCCTCGGTCAGCGCACACAGCTGTGCGTCCCCGTCAGCAAGAACAACGTGATCCCGCCGAGCGGCGTGCTCGACTTCGTCAGGTTCGTCGACCTGTCCTGCTACCAGGTCACCGGGTCCGTGATGAACAAGACCCTCGTGCTCAGCCAGCTCAACCCGGTCCTCAAGGATGTGCCGCGAGCACAGGTCCTCGTGGACAAGCTGCAGCAACTGTGCGTCCCGGTCGCCAAGAACGGCGTCGTCCCCTCCGCTGAGGTGCTCCGGGTCATCTCGCACATCGACCTGGCGTGCTACGGCCTCACCCCGACCACGCCGATGAACCGGCAGCTGACTCTCGGGCAGCTCAACCCGGTCCTGGTCAACCAGATCCCGCCCGCGTCCGTACGGGTCACCTACGCTCGTCAGCTCTGCGTTCCCGTGCAGAAGTCCGGCGACGTCATCCCCGATGACGTGCTGAACATCGTGCGATGGATCGACCTGGAGAAGTACGACATCATCGCCCCGACCAGCCAGACCGTGTCGCTGACCCTGAAGCACCTCAACCCGGTGCTCGGCCAGCTTCCGGCCGAGCAGGTGACGCTCACCGGCGCCCACCAGCTCGCCGTCCCGGTCGCGAAGAACGGCGCGAACCCGCCGGGCTGAGCCGATCGCCGCATCCGGAGCCTGCCCGGTGACGTGAGCAGAACAGGATGCGCTCCGACAGCCTGGCGGCCAGGCACACTTCAACGGACGGCCTGCGCCGAAGGGGGCCCAGGCCGTCAAAACCCCGGCACCGGCGTTTTCGCGCATTACCGAATGGCCGGAATTCAGCACGAGGATGCCGCGCTATTCGCGTCGACCATTCTTTTGCCCGCCTTCTTTGTCTGGCGAAACCGGCTTCGCGCGATGGCGTCACCCAACGATCCACCGGGTTCGCGCCCGCTGAAGCACGCCTCGTATCATGGGCGCGTGACGATCTCGTGATCGTCCCGGACTGAGAGGCGCGCGTGCACCCACCGATCGACGACTCGATGGTTCACATCCCCGGTGGCGCGGTGGATCTTCGAGACGACCGGCGCGGCACTCGCTGGCGGGCTGAGATCGCTCCCTTCCTGCTCGGCCGGTATCCCGTCACGGCGCGCCTGCACCGTGAGGTCACGGGGGCGGATCCCGATCCCTCCGCGAGCGGCACCTCGCCCGTGACGAACGTGAGCTGGCTCGACGCGATCGACGCGTGCAACCGCATCTCGGCCCGGTCCGGGCTGAACCCCGCCTACTCCCGCGACCCGCGGAGCGGGGAGGTGACCTGCGACTGGACGGCCAACGGCTACCGCCTGCCGACCGAGGCGGAGTGGCAGTACGCCTGCAAGGCCGGCACCAGCGGCTACCGGTACGGGGAGATCGACGACATCGCCTGGTACGCGGACAACTCCGGAGGCCGGGCCCACGACGTCGGCGGCAAGTCGCCCAACCCGTGGGGGCTGCACGACATGCTGGGCAACGTCTGGGAGTGGTGCTGGGATCTCTACGACGAGGAGGTCTACGGCTCCTATCGCCTCTTCCGCGGCGGGAGCTGGGCCGAGCCGACCCGGGGTTGCGGAGCCTCGGTGCGCCGCCGCAGCCACCCCACGTTCGCGATCGACGACCTCGGCTTTCGGCTCGCTCGAACCGTGTCATAAGGCCCGTTGAATGCGCACCGTGAACGTATGAATCCCGCCCACTGGGGCGATGTCAGGCCAGAGCGGGCAGATACGGCAAAACGAGTAGATTCTCGTCCTTTTTGGGGAGTTGCTGCGCTGCCGCCTCATGGAGAATCCGGCTGAATTGCAAACCGACCTGCCTGCGCGCGGGGATCAGCAGGTCTGTCAGCTAAGGAGGGCCATGGCCCCGAGCAGGTGGGCAACAGCACTGTTAGCCGCACTGGTCACACTGTCTGTTGTCGCGTATCCCGTTCAGGCACTGGGCACCACACGCTACGTCGACAAGAACGACCCCATGTGTTCCGACACGGGGCCCGGCACCGCCGTCCTGCCGTACTGCACGATCGTCAAGGGCGGTACGGCCGCGATCGCGGGGGACACCGTGCGAGTCGAGGCGGGCTCGTACACGGGGATGGTGACCGTCTCCAACTCCGGGACGTCCACCAATCCGATCACCTTCACCGCCGCCCCCGGGGCGACCGTGACCGTCACCGGCGGAGCCAACGGGTTCAAGCTCACCAACAAGAGCTACGTGACCATCGCCGGGTTCACCGTGACGGCCACCTCCGGCCACGGCTTCAACGTCTCGGGCGGCAGCTACGTCACGATCGACGGCAACACCGTCACCTACGCGGGGCAGCCGGTCAGCGGGCAGATCGCCAACGGCATCAAGCTGACGGGCACCGCCGATTCGACGGTCTCCGACAACATCGTCGAGCACAACAGCGACCACGGCATCTACCTGGCCGCGAGCACGGCCCGGGTGGTAGTGGAGCGTAACAAAACCAACTTCAACGCCCGGCAGTACGAGCGCAGCGCCGGCGGCATCCGCTCCATCGGCCCGGACAACTCCATCGTCGACAACGTCGTCCACGACAACGAGGACACGGGCATCCAGTTCGCCACCGGCAGCGACAACGGGCTGGCGGCCGGGAACGTCGTCTACAACAACGGCGACCACGGCATCGACAACCTGAACGTGACCGGCGGGCGGATGATCGGCAACACGGTCTACCGCAACTGCACCTCGGGGATCAACGTCGAGGGCACCTCCGGCAACTTCATCGTGGCCAACAACGTCGCCTTCGACAACGCCGTCTACCCCGCGTACAACGGCATCTCCTGTGCCCGGCGGGCGGGCAACATCGGTATCTGGGACTCCGCGCCGGCGACCACCACCGCCAACCACAACCTGGTCTGGCTGACCACGACCGGCACGCAGTACTCCTGGGCGGGCAGCGCCTACAACACGCTGGCCGGCCTGCAGACCGCGAGCGGCCAGGAGGCCAACGGCATCTACGGGGACCCGCAGGTCGCCTCGCCCGCCACCTGGGACCTCCGGCTCACCTCCTCCTCACCGGCCATCGACTCGGCCAACTCCAGCGCCACCGGCGCGCGTTCCACCGACATCCTGGGCAAGCCGCGCTCCGACGTCTCGACCGTCACCAACACCGGCGCGGGCACGCGACTGTACGACGATCGCGGCGCCTACGAGTACCAGGAAGGCCCGCCGCCGCCCGCTCCGCCGAACGCGGCGCTGAGCCTCTCACCCACCGCGGGAACCGTACCCGTGGCCGTGACCGCGAACGCGTCGGCCTCGACCGCGGGTGACAGCCCGATCGCGACCTACACCTTCGACTTCGGCGACGGCACGGTGGTCGGCCCGCAGGCCGGCTCCTCCGCCACGCACACCTACACCACCGCCAATATCTACACGGTCACCGTGACGGTCACCGACACCAACGGCCTGACCAGCCTGATCTCCAAGTCGGTCTCCGCCCGGGCCCCCATCGTCCCGCCGACCGCGGCGGTGTCCCTGAACCAGTCCACGGGTACGGCGCCGCTCGCGGTGACCGCCAACGCGTCGGCCACGACGGCCGGCAGCAGCCCGATCGCCACCTACACCTTCGATTTCGGTGACGGCACGGTCGTGGGCCCGCAGGCCGGTTCCTCGGCTTCGCACACCTACACCACCCCCGGTTCGTACACGATCACCGTGACCGTGGCCGACACCGGCATCAGCAGCGACGACGTCACCGCGGGCGTCACCGTCAACTCCGGCAGCGGCACCGAACTGGTCGGCAACACCGGCTTCGAGACCAACAGCACCGGCTGGAACTCGACGCCGGCCGGTACCACGCTGACCCGGGTGGCCGGTGGGCACAGCGGCAGCTTCGCCGCCGAGCTCGCCAACACCCTGGGGAGCTCGGTGAGCTGCACGCTCAACGACTCGCCGAACTGGGAGACCAGCACCGCGTCCGGCACGGTGACGGGCAGCGCCTGGGTACGCGCCACCACGCCGCGGACGATCAGGCTGAAGCTGACCGAGTACTCGGGCGGGTCCAACGTCGGCTCGACCAGCACCACCCTGACCCTGGGCACCGACTGGCAGCGGATCTCCGTCTCCTACGCGGTGTCCACGCCGGGGTCGTCGATCGACTTCAACCTCTACACCACCGGCAACCCGACCGGGCAGTGCTTCCAGGCCGATGACGTGTCCCTGCTGCACACGGCGGGCTCGCTGATGAAGGCCGTGAACGAGCAGCCCGGCAACTTGGAGGGCGGCGTCAGCTAGTCGGATCTCGCGGGCCGGCCCTCCGAGGTGACGGAGGGCCGGCCCTGCCGGGGAGGACCCCGTCCTCCCCGGCGATCTGCTGCTCTGGACGCACTGGCCCCGGTGCTCGGGCAGGGGAGAATTCCGGCACGTCAGCGAGGAAGCAGCCCGCTAAGATCATCCGTCTTTCCACCACGGAGATGGGTTTCGCGTGCGCCGCTACCGTTTCGGCCCTTTGGCCGCCCTCTTAGCCGGGCTTCACCTGCTCTTCATGGTCATCGCCGCGGTGTGCTCTCTCCTCGACGACGCCCCCAGCTTGATCTGGTGGGGACTGCTCGGGCTGCCCACGTGGGGCTCGACGCTGGTGCCGGTCAGTCAAGCGTGGCTGGTCTTCCTGGGGCTGGCGCTGGCCGCCGGGCTGCGAACCTGGATGCTGTGGGAGGTCCTCCGCGGTCCTGCGCTGCCCGCGACCCGGCCGTCCGAACGGCGGATCGTGTGGCTGCGGCGGTACCTCTATCTGAACGTCGCCTTCGACCTGATCCTGTGGTCGCTGATCTCCAACGTTCCCGACGCCGTGTACGCGGTCACGCTCCTGGTGATCTGGGCGCCGCTGATCGTCCTGTTCGTCCTGGTGCCGGTGGGCGTTTCGGCCCGGTTCCGTGCGGTCGCGATCGCGTTCGGCCTGATCAACCTGGTCGTCTCCGCCGCCTCCTTCTTCGGGAGTACCTGGCTGAGCGACGAGGGGGCTTTCGCGGCCGGTTTGGCGGCCTTGGTGTGGCAGGCGATGGTGCTCGTCGCTCAGCGGCGCGACGGCCGGTGGAGCCGTGCCACCGTGCGGATCGGGTGGTGGGCGTTCGGGCTCACGCTGGTGATCGAGGTCGTCGACCTGATCCCCGGCACCCACATGGCGCTGTCGCTGCTCGGGTCGCTGCACGTCTTCGGGGTGTGGTGGTACGCGCGGTCCGCGCACGAACTGGCCGAGCCGGGCGCCGCCGCCGTACCCGCCGGCGAGTGGCCCCGCCTGCTGCGTCCGGCCGGGGCTGCGGTGACCGTCGGGCTGCTGCTCGCGCTGGTCCACTCGGAGGACATGCCGAGCCTGTCCTTCAGCGGCGAGGACATGGGCTGCTACGACTGGACGATCGAGTACCGGCGCTTCGGGGACACCCGGCCGCAGGACCGCGAGCGAGCGTTCCTGTGCTGGGCCCGGAGCGTCGAGGACGGATCGCCGATGTTCGACGACGACGTGGCCGACCAGCGGATACTCGCCTGGGGCCGGGCCGTGTGCGCGGCCTCGGACGATCCACAGCGGAAGCGGGCCCTGGTCGAGGGCGTCGACACGAGCCGCCTGTCGGAGGCGTTGGTGTTCCTCTGCCCGGAGGTCGTCGGCCGTCAGGAGCCCGAACGGTTGCGTTCCCAGGCGCAAGTCCGCCAGGACTTCGTCGACTACCACTCCAAGATGACCTCGTACTGCTCCGACCCCTGGGCCAGGCTGCGGGCCAGACGGCAGGGCACGGTGGCCCGCTTCCTCTCGGAAAGTGGCGGCTACTACGTCTACGACGACAAGAGCACCGCCAAGTCTGACGACCACGCCGATCTGGAGTCGGCTTTCGACGACGGTCTCGTTCACGCGGCGGGCACCAGCGCCGTGGTGCTGACCGGTGAGGAGTACGCGATCTGTGTCACGGTCAAGGCTTTCGGCGCCGCTCCGCCGCTGCGGCTGAAGGGCTGGGACCAGGTGACCGAGGTCGGCATCAGGAGCCGCAGTGGCCGCCTGGTCTTGCCCCCCAACCAGGAAGACGGGGAGGAGCCGACCGCGCCCGCCCTGCCCAACATGGCAGCCGACGGCCCCGGGCACTACCGGCTGCGGGTTTACACCAGGGAGATGGACCCCCGGGACGACGATGGGCCGTACACGGAGCACCTGATCGTCGCATTTCCCGGTCGCTCCAAGAAAGTGGTGCACCATGTGCGCCCCTGACCCCTATTTCGAAGTTATGGAAAAACACTATGGAAGCGGCCTTCCTCGCGTGATCGTCGGAGGCATTAATATGCTTTCGGGCATTCTTGAACGGCCTGACAAGGCGGGATCTTGCAAGGCTGTTGGTTGACATGCGCGGGTTGAGTGAGTCATGGACATTGACAGCATTTATCCCGATAATTCGTGTCAGCTTGGCACGAATCGTCAGCCTCGCACCCCCCGTTGTGTCCGGTGACCTGTCGCGGCTGAAGCGACAGAAGGGTCGTCTCATGAAGCGAACATCGCGTCTTCTGGCGCTGGCCGCGTCGTTACTGCTGGCGATCGTCGGCGTGCTCGTCACGCAGACGTCCGCCCAAGCCGCCAATCTCCTGGTCAACCCGGACTTCGAGACCGGGACGCTCTCCCCCTGGACCTGCGGCGGCGGGCTGGGGTCCGTGGTCGGCACTCCGGTCCGTTCCGGCTCGAAGGCCCTCGCAGGAGCGGCGAGCGGCTCCGACAACGCCAAGTGCACCCAGTCGGTGACCGTACGGCCGAGCACCGCCTACACGCTGACCGCCTGGGTACGCGGAAGCTACGTCTACCTCGGCGTCACCGGCGGCGGCTCCCGCTGGACCTCCTCGCCGACGGCCTACACGCAGCTCTCCGTCCCCTTCACCACCGCCGCCGGCCAGACCACCGCCGAGGTCTACCTGCACGGCTGGTACGGCCAGGGCACCTACTACGCCGACGACGTCAGCTTCGACGGCCCAGGAGGCCCGACCCCGACCCCGACCCCGACCGTCACACCCACGGTCTCTCCCACCCCGACCGTCACGCCTACGGTCTCTCCCACACCCACACCCACACCCACACCCACCGACACCACCTGCCCGGTGAAGTCGAAGCCCGCGGGCAAGGTCCTGCAGGGCTACTGGGAGAACTGGGACGGCGCGATCAACGGCGTGCACCCGCCGTTCGGCTGGACCCCCATCACCGACCCCCGCATCAAGGCGCACGGCTACAACGTGATCAACGCCGCCTTCCCCGTCATCCGCTCCGACGGCACCGTCCTGTGGGAGGACGGCATGGACGCCACCGTCAAGGTCTCCACCCCGGCTGAGATGTGCCAGGCCAAGGCGGAGGGGGCGACGATCCTGATGTCCATCGGCGGCGCCGCCGCGGGCATCGACCTCGGCTCCAGCGCTGTCGCGGACCGCTTCGTCGCGACGGTCGTGCCGATTCTCAAGCGCTACAACTTCGACGGCATCGACATCGACATCGAGACCGGTCTCACCGGCAGCGGCAACATCAACCAGTTGTCGGCCTCGCAGTCCAACCTCATCCGCATCATCGACGGCGTGCTCGCCCAGATGCCGCCCAACTTCGGCCTGACCATGGCACCGGAGACCGCCTACGTGACCGGCGGCAGCGTCGTCTACGGCTCGATCTGGGGCGCGTACCTGCCGATCATCAAGAAGTACGCCGACAACGGCCGCCTCTGGTGGCTGAACATGCAGTACTACAACGGCAGCATGTACGGCTGCGCGGGCGACTCCTACTCGGCGGGCACGGTTCAGGGCTTCACCGCGCAGACCACCTGCCTGAACAACGGCCTGGTCATCCAGGGCGTCACGATCAAGGTCCCGTACGACAAGCAGGTTCCCGGCCTGCCCGCCCAGCCCGGCGCGGGCGGCGGCCACATGGGGCCGGGGCTGGTGGGCCAGAGCTGGAACGCCTTCGGCGGCAACCTCAAGGGCCTGATGACCTGGTCCATCAACTGGGACGGTTCCAAGAACTGGACGTTCGGCGACAACGTCAAGTCCCTGCAGGGCCGCTAGTCGTCAGGCACTGTCTCCACAGGGCTGTCCAGTCCCGGATGCTCTTCTCCCGGGACTGGACAGCCCTTGTCGTGGCGTGGCGGACGAAGGATCGCGGGAGCCGTACAGCGCTGGACGGGAAGACGATCCGGGGCTTCGGCGAAGGGTGGGTGAACGTTGACGACCGGGCTGCTGAGCGGCCCGACGTCGTGCTGATGGACATCCGCATGCCAAACATGGGCGGCCTGGAGGCCGCACGACACGTACTCGGGGAGATGCCGCACTGCCGGGTGATCAAGGACGTCACCGCTGAGCACCTGGCCGCCGCCGTACGCCTGGTCGACACCGGCGACGCCGGAAAGGCCGAGAGCCGAAGGGGCGAGGGCATGATCCTGGGCGGCGACCGCGCTGAGTCTGTCAGGAGTGGACGGCGCGGATCTCCGTCACGGTGAACTCGTCGACGATGTGCCGGTTCTGCAGCAGGAATCCGACCACGCCCGCCACCGCCTCCGCGCCCAGGGTGGCTCGCACCTGACCGCTCAGGAGGTAGACGAGGGGAGTCGACGGCTGGGTGAGCGCGAAGCCGCGGTCGTGGCGGTGGATGTCCTGCAGGGCCCTGATCGGGATCGGCCGTGCGGTGGTGAACCACGCCGCGACCTCCCACAGCGGCAGCGCCGGATCGGCTTCGGCTGAGGCGTGGTAGCAGGTCACACAGCCCTGCCCGGCGTGCTGACCATGTGGGCAGGTCCACTGGACGACGTCGGCCCGGCTCTGGTCGCGGGTGTTCAGGATCGCCGCCTCGGTCACGCGGCGGCGCATCGGTCGTTCCGGATCCTCCGACGAGGGAAAGGAGTCGCTGATGATGATCGGATCCCTTCACGCCTACGTTCCGACATATCCGAGCCTAGCCTCGTACAGCGCCCATCCCGGTGAACCCCCATCCGAGTCCGCTGAAGATCGGCCCGAGGGATCGTCACGCAGCGCGCCGTGGGGATCGCCCGGGCGCCGACGTTCAACACAGGCGGAGTTCCAGTTCGAGTTCGTGACGGATGGGGATGCCGTCCAGGCCCACGGCTGGAATCGACGCCCAGCGGCTCAGCCGCCTCCGCCTGTGGCCAGTCGCGTCGGGGCCACCCCGATCGCGCGCATGGCCGCCGCGTACCTGCGGTACGCGCGCCGCGCCTCCCCGTGCCGGCCCGCGTCGCGCAGCACCCGGACCAGGTCCAGGTGCGGCTGCTCGTCGTACGGGGACAGGTCGAGGATGCGCAGCAGCCACCGGATCGCCTCCTCGACGTCCCCGGCCTCGACGGCGAGCCCCGCGAGCGCCCGCACGACCCGCAGGTAGGTGGCCCGCGCCAGCTCACGGGTGGCCACCGCCCACTCCTCGTACGGCTCGTCCTCCAGGAAGTCCCCGGTGTAGTGGCGCTCGACCCCGGCCAGTACGGCCCGGCCGTGTCTGCCCAGCCGCAGGCCGTGCTCCGCCTCCTCCAGGAAGTCCTCCACGTCGATCGTGACCCGGGACGCGTCCAGCGCCACGGCGCCCGGACTGGCGCGGATGAAGTGATCGTTCGCCGCGCGACGGTCGGGGTCGAGGACCGAGCGCAGCACCGACAGCGCGACCGACAGCCGGTGGCCGATCTTGACCGACTCCTCGCCCGGCCACAGCAACTCGGCGATCTCCTCCCGCCCGATCATCCGGCCACGCCGGGACAGGAGGATGCGCAGCAGCTCGCGCGCCTTTCTGGACTGCCACGCCGACGGGGGCAGCGGGGCGCCGTTCACCACGACCTCGAAGCGGCCGAGCGTGGAGATCGACACCTGCGGAGGTTCGGTCGGCAGCGGGGAGATCAGCTGCACGCCCGCCTCGCGGAGCCTTTCGGCGGCGGCCCGCCCCTCGATGCGGTCGGCGACGCCGGAGTCGGGCAGCCGGCCGCGTACCACCCGTAGCCGGTCGACGTGCAGCGTGGCCCCGGTGACCTGCCAGGTGGTCGCGGCCTCGGCGAGCGTGTGCCCGGCCTGGGCGGGGTCGATCGCGGCGCGCAGTTCCAGCGCCTGGGCCACGGCCGGCTTGTCGCGGTGGCGGCGGGCGAGATCCGCCGCCTGCCGCGCCATGTCGGTGGCGCAGTCGAGATCGTTGCCGAGGAGGGCGACCCAGCCCCTGACGATCAGCGCCCGTGCCGCGCGCCCGCCCGTCGCCATCGTGGTGGCGCGGGTCGCGAGGCGGGCCGCCGTGTCCGGGTCCTCCTGGCACAGCGCCAGCGCGAGGCCGGACAGCGCGGGGACGAGAGCCTGTAGGTCGCCCGTCGGCTCGGTGATCCGTACCGCCTCCTCGTAGGCGGCGCGGGCGAGCTGGCGCTGTCCCCGCCAGTGGCGGATGTCGGCCAGCCCGAGCAGCGGGTAGGCCACCTTGGCCGAGCCGAGCCGCTGGTAGAGCGACACGGCGTAGCCGAAGTGATCGGTCGCCTCGTCGATGCGGCCGAGCAGGGTGAGCGCCTCGCCGGCGTTGCACAGCGCGACCGGGAGTACGGCCATCGCGTCGCAGGTCTCCGCGAGCGCCGCCGCGGCGAGCGCTTCGGCGAGCGCCTCCGGGTAGCTGCCCTCGTTGAGCAGCAGCCCGGCGCGGTTGGCGCGGACGCGGGCGGTCTGGACGACGTCGCCGGCCCGTTCAGCGAGCCCGAGCGCCCGCTCGTAGTGCTCCGCGTTGGCGACCGGGTCCCCGGACAGCGTCGCGTGCATCGCCAGAGCCGTGTGGGCCATCGCGCCTGCCGCGGGGTCGCCGTCGTGGCGGGCGGCGGCGAGCGCGCGCTCGGACAGCTCGCCGGACCGTACGACATCGCCGAGCATCCAGTGGGCCAGGGCGTGCGAGGCGTGCAGCATCGCCTCGTCGGCGTCCGCCACGGCCGGGAGCTCCGCCCGCTCGAAGGTCTCCACCGCGGCATGGGGCCGCGCGCGCAGGTAGTGCACCGTGCCGAGCCGCCAGGCCAGTCCCGCGTCGAGGTGGTGCTCTTCGGCGGCGAACGTGGCGAGCGCCTCGTCGTAGTGCCCGGTCACGGTCAGCGCCTGCCCGAGCAGGAGGCGGAGCTCCCGATCGTGCGAGGCGGGCGGAAGGGCGCGGACCGCGTCCGTGACAGCCGCGGCGGAGCCCTCCGCGATTCCCGCGTGACCGTGCTCGCGCAGCACGCGAAGGCAGCCGGCATGGTCCGCGGCGTGCCGGTAGGCGGTGACCGCCGCCCCGATCATCCGCTCCCGCTCGTACCAGCCGGCGGCGTCGCGAAGCAGCCGGTGGCGGCGCCCCTCCGACAGGGGCCAGCAGGTCCGGACCACCTCCGCGAGCAACGGCACCAACCGGTACGCCGAGCGCGGGTCGCCGGGCGGGCGGGCGGCCGACCGGGCGGGGACGAGCAGGCCCGTCCGGAGCAGCAGGTCGAGCGCCCGCTCCGGCCTGTCGACGCCGAGCGCGCGGCAGAGCTCGTCCGAGACCGGGCCCAGGTGCGCGATGGCACGCAGCAGCCGCCGGGGGCCGGGCGGCAGGGCCGCGAGCACCTCCGTCTCCACGAATCCGAAGGGGGCCGTTCCCGGACCGGCGATCCTGGCGGGCAGGAGTTCGACGGACGTGGGAGCCGCCGTGGCCAGGCGCGCGCCGGTCAGGTGGACGAGGGCGGGCCAGCCCGCCGTCAGGCCGTGGACCCTCCTGGCCAGATCCGCGTCGTGCACGCCGTACCGCTCCCGCAGGATCGCGGCCACCCGCGCCGGAGGCAGCGCGAGATCGGCCGGGCCGACCATCCGCAGGCCGGGCACGGCCGCCAGCCCCGGCAGGGGCAGGCGCGAGACGAACACGAGTCTCGTCCCCGGCGTCGCCCGCTCGACGAACGCCCTGAGCTCGGCGGCGGACACGGCCGGCGGATCGTCGAGCACCGCCACGTCCTCGTCACCGAGATCGGGGAGCACCGCGGAATGCCAGGTCGCGCGGTCGCCGCGTAACCATCGGCGCACCGCCTCGGTCTTGCCGTACCCGGCCGCCGCGATCACCAGCGTGCACCACGCGCTCGCCGGGGGGCTCATCCGCACGCTCCGGCCGGACGCGCTGGGACGAGGCTCCGCGGATGGTCCTGGCAGGCGCATTTCAGGTTCCAGATCGGTAGGTGAAGCTCGCCGCGACGGTGGATCAAGTTTTTCACGGATTACGCCCGCGTTCGTGCGTATATACGCCTACTCGCTTGACGTTCGCTTAAAGCTCTGACGGGCCCTCCCGGCCTTGAGGCGACTCGGATCGGGCTCTGACATGCCGTCGCTACGGTCCTCGTCGAGTACCCGCCGCGGGTTCTCATTCCCGGCTGCCTGGAAGGGGGAGCAATGGAGTTCTCGCTGAAGTCCTGCACCGTCGGAGCGGTTTTCGACCTCGCCGAGGTCCGTGAACTGGCGACGGCCTGCGTCGAACTGGCGGACAGCCGTGGGCTGCGCCTGTCGCTGAGCAACGACCTGGCCGGTTGGGCGTCCCATATGCGGGGCGCCGTGGGCGCCGACGGGGTCAATCCGACGTTCGATCCCGCCTACAGCCGGGTCCTGCCCGCCGAGAACCTCTGCGTGTGGGTCCGTGACGAGACCGGCGAAGCCGTCGCCTGCATCGCGGGCCGGGTGTTCGAGACCGCGGACTTCACCGCGCTGGTCCGGTCGATGGAGCTGTGGTTCGATCCGGTTCCCAGCGGCCTGGGGGACGGGCTTCGGCTGGCCCTCCCACCGACCTTTCCCGTGCTGGCCGGGAGGGTCGGGCATGTGGGCGGCCTGTGGATCCACCCGAAGTACCGGGGGAAGGGCCTGTCGGCGATGCTGGCGCGGCTCGCCCGCGGAGCCGTACTCGATCGGTTCGCCTGTGACTGGGACACCTGGGTCTCGTTCCGGAAGATCGCCGACAAGGCGGTCCTGACCTCCGCCTACGGTACGGCCGGCACCGCGCTGTGCGTCGACGGGTTCTTCCCGCCGACGAATCGGCATGAGCAGGTGTTCCTGAGCTTCGCCACCCGCGCCCAGGTCATGCACGCCGTCCGGGACGGTGTCGTGGTCCTCGCCAAGGCCATGCTCCCGGACGGACACAGACGGCTGACCAGCGTTTAACGACCACCACCGATCCTGCGAGGAACCCGTGAACGACAAGCTGTGGCAAGAGTTGACCAGACTTTCCGACGCGTCACCGGGGTCGCCCGACTGGCGTCCCACCCTCTACGACCTCGCCGTCGAGGAGGACAGGTTCGCGCTGCTCCGGCTGCTGGACTCTGGAGCCGTGCGGCGGGTCCACGACACCGTGGACAGGCACCTGGGCGAGTTGATGGCCGCCCGGGATCCGGCGGTGAGCGGATCGGCCGCGGAGCTGGAGCGGCGGATCCGCCTTCATCTGGCGGGGCGCGAGCTCACGCGGTACGGGACGTTCGTCTGGTACCCGTGGTCCGGCGCGCTCGTGCGGGCGCTGCCCGCCAAGGAGTTCGGGGAACTGCGCACCGACCGCAACAGATACAAGATCACTTACGCCGAGCAGCGGCGCCTCTCCGCCACGCGCGTCGGCGTCATCGGGCTGTCGGTCGGCAACGCCGCGGCGGTCACGATGGCCCTCGAAGGGGTGGGCGGCTCCTTCAAACTGGCCGACTTCGACACCCTGGACGTGACGAACCTCAACCGGATCAGGGCCGGCCTGCCCGACCTCGGCGTGGAGAAGACCGTCGTGTCCGCACGGCAGATGTACGAGATCAACCCGTACCTGGACATCGAGCGCCACCCGGAAGGGGTACGGCGGGACGACATCGACGACTTCCTCCTCGCGGGCGGCAAGCTGGACCTGCTCGTCGAGGAGTGCGACGACCTCTACATCAAGGTCGCCGTACGGGAGCGGGCACGCGCGCACGGCATCCCCGTGCTCATGGACACCAGCGACCGGGGTCTCCTGGACGTCGAGCGCTTCGACCTGGAGCCCGACCGGCCGATCCTGCACGGCCTGCTGGGCGACACGCGCGCCGAGGAACTGGACGGGCTGGCGATCAAGGAGAAGATCCCGTTCGTGCTGGCCGTCCTCGGCGAAGGGCTGCTGAGCCCCCGCATGGCCGCCTCACTCCCCGAGATCGGCAAGACGATCGGCGGCTGGCCCCAGCTCGCCTCCGGAGTCTCACTCGGCGGAGCCATCGTCACGGACGCCGCGCGCCGCCTCCTCCTCGGCGAGCCCGTCCCCTCCGGCCGGTACTACCTGGACCCGGGCACGCTCATCGCGGCCGACCATCGGATGTACGGGGATCCGGTCGCGCCCGCGCTCGAGATCTGAGCCAGGCGCACTCGCCCGCCGGCCCGAGCGCGTGTGCGGGGCGGCGGGCCTTCGTCGTTGCGTCACAACAATCGGGTGTTGTCATCCCTCTCCATGCGGATGATCGCCCGCTCGATGACCGGTACGTTCCCCTTCGACACCGTCGATGTCCGAGGAGCAACGTATGAAGCGTCTCGTCGTCCTCACGATCGCCGCCTGCGGAGTACTCGCCACCGCCTCGCCCGCGTCGGCCCTCCCCCCGGAACGCTCCACCGTCACCCAGCACCGCGTCGTGGCCGACCAGGGACAGAGCTGCGGCTTCCCCGTCCGATGGACGATCGACCTCACCGCCGACGTGACCCGCTTCTTCGACCAGAGCGGCCGTCTCGTCCGCGAGCAGGCGCACATCAAGGAGGACAACACCCTGGAGAACCTCACCACCGGCAAGCTCCTCCGCGAGGGACCCGACTCCTTCACCCAGACCACCCACTTCGACGAGAACGGCAACCGCACCCACTTCGTGGTGACCGGCCTGGCCGCCAACGCGGGAATCGTCAAGGACGTCGGCCGCGTGGTCCTCGTCCCCGCAGGCGGAGGGCAGGTGGACATCGCGTTCTCGGCCGGCCGTCACCCCGTCCGCGAGGCCACCACCGGCCCACTCACCGAAGCCCTCAAGGCCTTCTGCGAGATCCTGAGCTAGGCGGCGCGCGCATGGGAGTTTGAGGGCACGTGGAGTGAGGTCCAGATACCCGCCCGGCGTCACTTTCTGTGTTCAAATGGCTGCGAAGAGTGTCTTCTCTGTCGATGCATAGGAGCTCGATCATGCGTCTCATCGCACCCTTCGCCGTCCTGGCCGCCGCGGGCGCCCTCGCTCTCGCCTGTGTCACCCCGGCGTCCGCCGCGACCGGGCAGCTGAGATTGTTCTCGCCCTACGGTCAGCAGGAGTACAGCGACCCTGCTCCGGGCTGTTATGCGGGCCCCGGACCCGACACGCTCGTGGTGAACAACACCGACAGCGTTGTGCTGCTGTTCCCTGACGACAACTGCCAGGCCAGGGTCTACTGGCCCGTGGGCCCCTTCGAGGTCACGCTGGGACGTGACGCCGGAAGCGTTCAGGTCCTGAGGTGACCCGGGGCGTTCGAGATCGGCTCTTGACGCATTCCTGTCGGAAGCTATCTTCACTCTTAGGAAAGTTTCTTAAGAGAAAGTGAGGAAGACGCCGGTGAGATCCAGGAAGCGGGCAGCCGCCCTCTCGGCCTCCACGCTGCTCGCCACCGCCGTGTTGATGGGCGCCTCGCCCGCGGCCCAAGCGATCCCCGACAACTGCTCAACCAGCCAGCCCACCGCATCGACGGTCGCCAGCTTCTGTGCCGGCGGCACCGGGCAGCACCAGGTCGCCGTGACCGTCCTGCACGTGAACCCCGCGGTCGGGTACGTCTACAACGAGGGTCTCTGGCAGCCGCCGGGCACCGCGTCCACCGCCTCCCTGCCTCCCGGCACGATCATCTCCCTTCGCGTCAACCGCCGCTGATCCGTCCGCCCACGCCCCGCCGGCCGCGCCGTTGTCTCAGCGCGGCCGGTTGGGGCTGTGGACCTCAAGGCATGAGGATCGCGAAGCCCACCACGTGCGCCAGCACGATGATCACGGTGAGCGAGATGAAGATGAACTTGGCCGGGGCGTGCTCGAAATGCGCGCCCTCCTTGAGAGGGGGCAGCTTGGCCTGCCGGTCGGCGATGCGCTCCTCCAACGGCTTCTTGTAGAACACGTCGTTTTCTCCCTCAGGCCGCCCAGTCGATGGTTTGCACACAAATCTTTTGTGCACAAACTTAGTGTATCGTCTTGCAGGGGAGGTGCTAGAGATGACCGACGTGATTGAGCCCATAGATCTGCTGGCCTTGGACCGCCAGGTCTGCTTCGCGCTGAGCATCGCCTCGCGCAGCGTCATCGCGATGTACCGGCCCCTGCTGCAGCCGCTGTCGCTGACCCACCCGCAGTACCTGGCCATGCTCGCGCTCTGGGAGCACGAACGGCTTTCGGTCAAGGAGCTCGGCGAGCTGCTCCAGCTGGACCCGGGCACCATGTCGCCCCTGCTCAAGCGCCTGGAAGCGGTGGGCTACGTGACCCGTCGCCGCGACAGCCAGGACGAGCGGGTGCTCATGGTCACGCTCACCTCAGCGGGCCGGGCTCTGCGGGCCGAGGCGGAGAAGATCCCGCTCGCCATCGTCGAACGCCTCGGCATGGGGCTGGACGAACTGCAGCGCCTGCACGAGTCGCTGACCCGGGTGATCGAAGCCTCCCGCGCCGCCAACCGCGCCTGAACGCCTGCCTGGGCGGGCATTACGGATGACCCACAAGGTAGTGCTCAGAGCGGGATCTGCGCCTTCACCTCCTGGCGGATGGCCGTGTAGATGGGGGAGAAGCGCGCGTAGAACTCCTTGCCGCACTCGAGGTCGTCGAGCGCGTCCTTGACCTCCTTGGCGAAGTGCGGCTTGGCCTGCGCGGCGGTGAGATCCGGGGAGGAGCCACTGGAGCCGGGGCCCAGCTTGTCGATCTCCGCGTACGTGGCCGTCTCACCCCGCTTGGCCAGGTCAGTCGGCTTTAGTGAGGTGATCGGGTACCCCTTCGCCTTGAGGCAGTCGCCGAACGTCACGGCCAGCTTCACCAGCTCGGCGTCGCCGTCCAGCCGCCGGGCGGTGAGCCGCCCGGAGAGGTCGCGTTGCAGCTTGAGCACGTCCAAGGGGTCTTTCACGTCGGCGTTCAGCACCGCCTTGAACGCCTTCGTGCTACAGGCATTCTTCGCGCTTTTGAACGCATTGAACTGCGTCTCGTTCATGGCGACCTTCGAGTTGGGGTCCTCCCCGAACTCCTCGGTGACCAGCGCGCCGGAGGCGGAGTCATTGGGGTAGATGTACTGCGCGAAGACCTGGTAACCGTACTTGGTCCTGAATTCCTTGGTCGCGGCGTAGTCCCCGGCCGCCATCCGCTTCTGCGTCTCGGTCTCCGCGGGCCCGGCCATGACGAACGGGATGTACTTGAAGCCCTTCTTCTTCATGCAGTCGGCTTTCGCCCGCTCCAGTTTCCACTTCACCTCGTTGGCCTCCTGGGGATCCTTCCCCGCGCTGGTGGCGGTGGGCTCGGGCGCCTGGGCGGCACAACCGGTCAGTACGGCAAGCGTCAGGGCAGCCGAAAGTAGAGCTTTCATGGGTGTCTCCAAAGAAGTACGCGCGCCGGAGTCAGCGCAGGACGGGATCGCGGTGGTCGCGTGACACGAGGAGCGCGGTCGCGGCGGGAAGGGCGAGCACGGCCCAGTAGGCCAGATGCCGCAGGGTCAGGTGCAAGTCGTTGCCCGCGATCATGATGGTGGCCGAGAACAGATAGATCAGTGCGGCCAGGCCCCACCGCGGATCGCGCGCCATGCGGGCCGCGCAGACGGCCAGCAGCAGCAGACCCAGCTCCAGTGCCATGCGGGACACACTGATCGGGAAGAGCGAGTCGGCCATCAGGACGGGCCCCGGCCAGATGGCGGGCGCGACCGCGAGCCACCACCACCAGGAGCGAGACTTCAGCGGCCGGCCGCGGACGGCCAGCACAAGGGACCCGGCGAAGGCGAGCGCGTAGGAGGTGGCCACGGCGGACGGGCCGGCTGTGGCGAACAGGCCATCAGGCGACCCGGGGGCGGACGTGATCGGTATGAGGACCTGATCGAGCAGCGGCACTCCCGCGGCGATCGCCGTGGCCTTCACCCCGGTGAGCAGCAGCAGGGGTAGCGCCGGCCGTACCCTCCCCAGCAGGACGGCCAGCAGAGTGAGGGCGGACAGGGCCGTCCACAGCGGGATCGCGGCGACGAACGGCAGCAGCGCGGCCAGGTTGGCGACGGCCAGTACGGTGACGCCCAGGTGCAGGCCGTCGGGCCAGGCGAGCCCCGACGCCGCGTGCTCGACCCGGGTGCGCAGCCCGCCCATCAGCAGGCCCGCCGCCTCCCTCAGCTCGGGCGAGCGCCGCCCCGGCTCGGCGCTGTCGAGCAGGATCTCGACGAGCTCGTCGCCGTGCGCCCTGCGGTAGCCCGCCGGGTAGGCCAGTAACAGCCTGCGGTAGCGCCGCTCGAGTCGCGTCACGCCAGGGCCTCACGGTCGAGGACCAGGACCGCCGCCTCTTTCATGCGCGTGGCCTCGGCCCTCACGATGGTCACGCCCTTGTCGGTGATCCGGAAATAGCGGCGGACCCGGCCGTTGACCGTCTCCTCCCGGTCGACCACGAGCACGCCGCGAGCGGTGAGACGTTCGAGGATGGCGTAGAGAGTGCCGACCGTCGGGCGGACCCGGCCGGTCGTCACTTCGACGATCCGCTTGAGGATGGCGTGGCCGTGAAGGGGGCCGTCGAGCAGCACGGTGAGGACGAAGTACATCGGTTCGCTGACTTCTGATGATCGTCTCGGCACGAGGGTGAACATACTCTGTAGAACAGAGTGCCGCAAGCGGTTCCTCCCCCCGAAGGGCAGGTGCGCAACAACCGGGCGCCGGTTCGCAACCTTCGGTGGTCCCGGTGGGCGCGGGCCTTTCCGTAGCGTGGCACAGGCTAGGCAAACGACCGTGTTTTGCCAGCTCAACCCCCTAGTGGGGGAAGGAGTAGCCATGGGGTCGTCGTATCGCCGGACACGGCTGGTCGCCTTGACAGCCGGTGGCTGTCTTGCCCTGGGCGCCGGTGGCGTACAGGCCGCCGAACGTGTCGATGGGGCCGCGAAGCCGCGGCCGTCGATCGTGAAGCTGGACTCCGGCCGGATCCGGGGAGTGGCCAACGGCAAGGTCAGGACGTACACGGGGATCCGCTTCGCGCAGCCGCCCGTGGGTGAGCTGCGGTGGAAGGAGCCGGTGCGGGTCAAGCCGTGGAAGGGAGTGGCCGACGCCACCAAGCCTGCCGGCCAGTGCACGCAGTCGGAGGCGGGTAAGCAGGTCGGCGGGGAGGACTGCCTGTTCCTCAACGTCACCGTTCCGGCCAAGCGGACGGGCAGGGCGTTGCCGGTGATGGTCTGGCTGCACGGGGGCGGCTACCTCACAGGCTCGGGCGGGGCCTACGACGCCCAGCGGCTGGCCGACCAGGGGGACGTCGTGGTGGTGACGGCCAACTACCGGTTGGGCGCCTTCGGGTACCTCGGCCTGCCGGGGCTGGCGGGCTCGGGCACCTTCGGGCTGGCCGACCAGCTCGAAGCGCTGAGGTGGACCAAGCGCAACGCCGCCGCCTTCGGCGGTGACCCGCGCAACGTGACCTTGTTCGGGGAGTCCTCCGGTGGGGTGAGCACCTGTGCGCTGCTCACCTCCCCGGCCGCGCGCGGGCTGATCGACAAGGCCGTCATCCAGTCCGGCTCCTGCATGCTCGAATGGGTGAGCGGCACCTACCTCCCGCTCCCCGGCATGCCGGCGTTCACGCCGTACAGCTCGCTGAAGGCGAACCAGGCCACCGGCCTGGGCGCCGCCAAGGCCCTCGGGTGCGCGGCGGGCGATCAGCTGAGCTGCCTGCGCGCCAAGCCGGCCGCCGCGCTGATGGAGGTCAACGACCGGTTCGCCAGCAACCTCGCCTACGGCACGCCGCTGTTGCCGCTCAACCCGCCGCAGGCGCTGAGGAAGGGCGCATTCCTGCGGGTGCCGGTGATGTCCGGCGGCACCAAGGACGAGGGCAACTCCTTCATCGCGGGCGCCGCCCAGGCCGGTTACCCGGTGACCGCCGACAACTACCCGCAGCTCATGAAGGGCGCGTTCGGCGAGCACGCCGACGCGGTCATGAAGGAGTACCCGCTGTCCGGCTATAGCTCTCCCGGCCTTGCCTGGGCGACGGTGGCCGGCGACCGAGCCTGGGCCTGCCCGACCCTGTGGGGCGACCAGGCGATAGCCGCTCGCACCAGGGTGTACGCCTTCGAGTTCGCCGATGAGAAGGCGCCGAACCTCGGCCGCGTCCCCGCCGGCTTCCCGCCGGGCGCGCAGCACGGCAGCGAACTGCCCTACCTGTTCGACCTGGGAGGTCAGCCCTGGGATGAGTTCACCTCCGAGCAGTGGCGGCTGGCCGGGCAGATGATCGGCTACTGGAGCGCCTTCGCGCACACGGGCGTACCGGACCTCGCGGGCGCGCCCGACTGGCCTGCCTTCAGGGGATCCGGCGGGACCGTCCTCAGCCTCAAGCCCACGGGGCAGGGCGGCGTCGGGCCCACCGACTACAGCGGGAAACCCCGCTGCAGATTCTGGAGCAAGATCACCAACTGATCGCAGACACTCGACATGCTCAACCTGATCAAGGTGGCTGCCGACGGACATGTGGTGATGTCGCCGATCGCGGCCCGCAGGCTGGTGGCGCAGTCGGCCCGGGGTGACGAACAGCGCGACGCCGCGCGGGCGCGGGTGGCGGCGCTGGCCGTACGCGAGCGAGAGGTGCTGGCCTGCCTCGGCGAAGGACTCACCAACCCGGAGATCGCGCGGCGGCTCTTCCTTTCGGAGACGACCGTCAAGAGCTACGTCTCCCGGCTCCTGGTCAAGCTCGGCCTCGGCCATCGCACCCAGGCCGCCCTGCTGGCCCACCAGGCCGGCCTGACCGGCGAACCCGGCTGAGCGCGTCTCGCAACAACCGGCCGCCACACCGCAACCTTCGGCTCTCCCGGAGCTCACGACGCCTGCCTAGGGTGCTGCGTGTGCGTACACCACTCCGATTCCGCAGGCCGGCCCTCACCGCCAGAGATCGCCGCACGGTCGTCGCGGCGGCCACGGGCGCCGCGGCCCTGTGCGTGGTCGCGCAGATCGCCCTGTACGCCGGAAGCGCCCCCGCCACCGGCGGCGGCCCGGTCGTCGATCTGGTCCTGAACCTCCTCGTCGGTCTGTCCCTGCTGCTGGTGGCCGGGTTCCCGCGGACGGCGGGCACGCTGACGATCCTGGTGACGGCCGTGTTCGCCGCCGGGACGAGTCTGGCGCCCGGCCTGTTCGCCTCGGAGGGGCAGCTCAGCCCGGTCGCCACGCCGCTGGCGGCTCCGCTGGTGGTGTCGTTCCTGGTCTATCTGCTGCCCTGGCGGCAGGCGTTCGCGTTCGCCGCGGTGCTGGCGCTGCTGGCGATCCCGCTCTGGGCTCCGACCTGGACGGCGCTGTACTTCGCGCTGTCGGCCACCGCGCTGCCCGCGCTGGTCGCGCTCTACCTCAAGGCGCGCTTCGAGCTCGTGAGGTCGCTGCGCGAGCGGGCCGAGCTGGCCGACACCGAGCGCCGCCTGCTCGCCGAACGGGCCGAGACCGCCGAGCGGCAGCGGCTGGCCGCCGAGATGCACGACATCGTCACCCACCACGTCACCGAGATCGTCCTGCACGCCGACGCCCTGCGCGTCACCGCGCACGACGACGAGGTCCGCGTCGCCGCCGAGCAGATCAGGCGGGCCGGCGCGCGCACCCTCACCGAGCTGCGGGATCTCATGCGGGTGGTGACCAACGGGATCGAGGCCACCCCCGCCGCGCGCCCCGACCACGACAACGGCGGCGACCTGGCCGCGCTGGCGGCGGTCGACGGCGCCGCGCTCGAGATCGTGGGCGATCCCGGTACGGTTCCCGCGGTCGTCGCGCGCACCGTCTACCGGGTGGTGCAGGAGTCGCTGACCAACGCCCGCAAGCACGCCCCCGGCGTTCCGGTGGCCATCGCCCTCGCCTACCCCGGCAACCGGGCCGAGGTCGAAGTGCGCAACGCGCCGCCCCGGCACGAAGGCGACCCGGTGCTGGCGAGCGCCGGGTCCGGAATGGGACTGATCGCTCAGCCGTAGAGTCACCCTGCTCGGCGGCGTGTTCGCGGCGGGCGCGGACGAGCAGGGCGGCTTCGCGGTCACCGCGAGCATCCCGGCAGTCCAGCCCGCCGCCCGTCGACCACTGTGATTTTCGATCTCAGAGCATGGGAAACGCTTACGTGGTGGTCGGCGGCATGGAGATGACTCCGGATAGGTAGGCGGACTCCTCCAGGATCTGGGGGGTGAGCTTGATTCCGGTGAGGCGCTCGATCAGGACAAGCCCTGGCCCCCGGTAGAGCTCCCACCTGTGCTCCCCGCAGTCGCGATCGAGCTGCTCCATGGTCTCCACGAGTTCGTCGGGAACCTCGGAGAAGCCGTCCTGGGCCCAGAAAGCGAACCGGGTCTCCCCGTCCTCCATCCAGCGGAAGTCCTCCAGGCCCTTGATGTCGAGGCGGTAGAGGGAGACCAGGCTGGTGCCCGTCGACAGCGGCACGAGGAATTCATCGTGGGCACCGAGCCAACTGTTGTACTGCGCGACGAACGCCCAGTCGCCGACGGTCGTGACCCCGACGAATTCGGTCTTGTAGTCGTAGTGGGCGCCGGCACTGATCGACTCATCGAGCGTCATCCAGGAGAAGTCTTCCGCTCGGCCACCCATCCGGGCTACGAGCTGCTCGGGTGTGAGCCCGCGAACGAAGATGAAGCTGTAGGCCTCCGCGAGGCGGGAGTCGGTGAACCAGGCGTAGTCGCCGGGGGGCGTGATCATGCGGCGATCCTGGCAGAGCCCACCGACACAACCTGCCGAGGCGGCCGCCACCGCGAGGTGGTGCCGCCGGGGGCGATCGTCTGCACCGGGGCTCCGCTGGTCATCGAACGCTTCAAGAAGCCCTTCTGGATGCCCCAGGACACGTAGGGCTGGCCGGAGTTCGGCCGTCCGCGCCACAGCCGTGGGCGGCCCCCCGCCGACGTTCGCCCCGGCCGGCGGTCACCCGGCCATGGCGCGGCGGCAGCGGGCCAGTTCCGCGCGTAGGTCGCGTCGCAGTGCCCGGTCCAGGCTGGGCTGGGCGAGTGCGTGGGTGAAGTCGCGGGCGGCCTCGTCCCAGCGCTCCAGCCGCATCAGCGCCGTGCCCCGGTTGTAGTGGGGCTCCGGCGCCGGCGACAGCGCCACCGCCCGGTCCAGGTCGGCCACGGCGGCGGCCACGTCGCCGCGGTCGAAGCGGACGGCGGCCCGGTTCGTCCAGGCCTCGACCAGCTCCGGATCCCGGTCCAGGGCCCGGGTGAGCAGCTCGTCGGCTTCGGCGAGGCTGCCGCGCTCCGAAAGGATCAGCCCGAGGGTGCACAGCAGCGCGGGCTCCCGCGGTGCCAGGGCCAGCCCGGCCCGAGCGTCCGCCTCGGCCGCGTCGAACGCGCCGCGCTCCACCTGCAGGTTGACCAAGGCGATCCGGGCGTCGAGGTGCCCGGGGTCAATGGCGAGCGCGCGCTCCAGGTCGTCCCGCGCCCGATCGAGGCGGCCCCGCTCCTGCTGGAGCGCGGCCCGGTTGTAGTACGCCTCGGGCAGGTGCGGCCCCAGGCGGATCGCGGTGCCGTAGTCCTTGATCGCGGCCTGGGACCGGCCCGCCGCTCGGTGCAGGGCGGCCCGGTCCACGTAGTACTCGCAGTTGCCGGGGTCGTGTGCGATCACGGTGTCGAGGTCGGCCAGGGCCTGCGCCGGATCGCCGAGGGCCAGGTGCACCTGCGCCCGGTTGTGGCGTAGCCGGGCCAGGTCCTGCGGGCGCTCGCCGGGGGCGAGCACCGCCGTCAGCCGGGCCAGCCCGTCGTCGATCAGCCGCAGTGCGCGGGCGGGCTCACCCGCCCTGCTGTCCAGCAGCGCCAGGCCCTGCTCGTAGAAGACGGTGGACAGCACCCGCTGCCGCGGGTCGTCCAGCCCGGCGGCCAGGTGCAGCGCCTGTTCCAGCCAGTGCCGCGCCTGCGCCGGGTCCTGGTCGGCCGCCGACAGGTGCCTGGCGTACAGCATGGCGGTGGCGTACGCGGCCGACATGGTGATCTTCGGGTCGTCGGTGGCGGCGCGCGCCTCGTGGTAGAGGTCGAGCGCCTCGGTGGCGCGGTCCAGCGCCGCCAGGGCGGTGGCCAGGCCGGTGGTGAACGCCCACCAGTGCCGCAGGTCGCCGTCCGGGGTCACCGTGGCGCGCCCGCGCCCGGCGATCCGGGCCGCGTGGTGGTAGAAGCCGCGGGCCAGGCTGTCGCCCAGGGCCGTGCGCATCGCCTCTGGCGCTCGGTCGGCCGTCACCGGCTCGGGGGCGCCGCCGTCGCGCAGGTCCAGGCGCACCGGGGACGACCCGATCCGGCGGACCAGCGCGTCCAGCAGTTCGGAGGTGGTCTCGTCGGCATCGCCGACGTGGTCGAACCGTACCGTGACCGGGTGCTTGAGCGTGTCCGCCCAGGCCGCCACGAACTCCGCCGCGCCATAGGCCAGGCAGAGGGTGCGCCGGGCGGGATGGAACCGGATCGGCTCCTCCTCGGCGGCCGGTCGTGCCGCGTGGTCGAGCCAGGGCGCGATGGCGTACAGCTCAACCGTGTGGCGGGACGCCAGGCGGGGGCGCTCGGCGGCGATCCGGCCGAGGAAGGCCGCGACCCCGGCGTACGGCCCGTGCTCGCGGTGGCAGTCGTAGCCGCCCGGTTCGCCGGTCACGGCCGGGCCGATCGCCGCAGGGGCGGGCGCCCGGGAGCGCCCGCCGTGTCGGCAGCTACCAGCACCACTCGATCCAGAGCCGACGGGCACCGGACTGCAGGCGCAGTGCGCTCTTGCGGCGGATGGTCATCTTTCTCATGGGCACCTCCGTAGATCAACTTCAGGGGCTGTCCAGAGCATAATCGCGATCAAGGAAAATAAGTAGACCGCTCACGACTTCGTCGACGCTCGCTACATCCGGTAGCCATCCGGAAATCTTTGCCTACCGTGGGGCCCGCCGCGGCGTCCAGCCAAGGGGGTGTCCGCAGTGTCCAAGACCCCGCTCCGTTCGCGTTCCTGATAAGCGGGTACCTTCGCATCATTCCCCTCGCAGGTGACAGCGCGTGACCAGGGAGGCGAAACGATGGCGAATCGGCATTCGTTCGGAGGCGGCTCGGGAGTGTTCCGGCGTAAGCCGGTGGAGCAGATCGCCGCTGAACACGAAGGCGAACTGAAACGGGTGCTGGGCCTGTGGCAGCTCACCGCGATCGGCATCGGCGGCATCATCGGCGCGGGGATCTTCGCGCTGGCGGGCGCGGTGGCCAACCAGACGGCCGGGCCCGCCGTGCTCGTCTCCTTCCTCATCGCGGGTGTGGCCAGCGCGGCCGCGGCGTTGTCCTACGCGGAGTTCGCCGGGCTCATCCCGAAGGCCGGATCCGCCTACACCTACGGCTATGCCGTCCTGGGCGAGCTGACCGGCTGGTTCATCGGCTGGGACCTGTTGCTGGAGTACACCGCCATCGTCGCGGTCGTGGCGATCGGCATCTCCGGCTACTTCGGGTTCCTCGTCAGCAATCTGGGCATGCACCTGCCCGAATGGATGCTGGGCGCGCCGGGCAGCGGCCCTGGCCGGGTGGTGGACCTGTTCGCGATGCTGCTGTGCCTGTTCATCGCGTTCCTGCTCAACCTGGGCATCAAGGCCGCCGCGCGGTTCGAGACCTTCGTCGTCGGGCTGAAGGTGGCGGTGGTGCTGCTGGTGATCGTGGTCGGCTTCTTCTTCATCAACCCGGACAACTACACCCCGTTCTTCCCGTACGGCGTGAGCGGCGCGATCACCGGCGCGGCCACGGTGTTCTTCGCCGTCTTCGGCTACGACGCGATGAGCACGGCCGCCGAGGAGTCCAAGGACTCCAAGCGCCACATGCCCAAGGCGATCATCTACTCGCTGGCCATCTCGATGGTGCTGTACGTCCTGGCCACGCTGGTGCTCACCGGCATGCAGAACTACACGGAGATCGACCCCGAGAGCGGGTTCTCCTCGGCGTTCGCCTCGGTCGGGCTGTCCAAGCTGGCCGGCATCATCGCGGTCGGCGCGATCGTCGGCATCCTCACCGTCATGTTCACCTTCATGCTCGGCGTCACCCGCGTGTGGTACGCGATGAGCCGCGACGGGCTGCTGCCGCAGTGGTTCGCCAAGCTTCACCCGGTACGCCGTGTGCCGACCCGGATCACCTGGATCGTCGGCGCGGTCTCCGCCATCATCGCCGGATTCCTGCCGATCCGGGAGGCGGCCGAGCTCACCAACATCGGCATCCTGCTGGCCTTCGTCGTGGTGTGCATCGCCGTCATCGTCCTGCGCTACCGGCAGCCCGACCTGCCCCGCTCCTTCCGCATGCCGGGCATGCCGGTGGTCCCGGCCATCGGCGTCGTCTTCGCGCTGTGGCTGATCACCTTCCTGAGCCCGGTGACCTGGCTGCGCTTCGCCGCCTGGTTCCTCCTCGGCTTGATCATCTACTTCGCCTACAGCTACCGCCACTCCGAGCTGAGCCCCAGGCGAACGCCGTGACGCCCCGCCGCTCGCTCACAGGGGAACACCGCCCCAGGGTGTCGGCAGGGACGAGAGTCCGGCTGAGCGGGGCGGGGCGGCAGGGGAGTGCGAGCGGCTCGGGACCGGATCGTTGAAGACGGTGTGCTGCCGGCTGCGGTACTGGTTGAGGGCCAGCAGTCCCACGATGTCGGCGAACGCGAAGAGGAGCACCAGCAGGACGATCAAGGTGATGCGGCGTTTGCGTTCGCGGCGCCGCCACTCACCCTGGACTCGGCGGTAGGCGTCCGGGGCCGCCTGGACGCCGCTGGCGAGCTTGTCCAGGACTTCCCGGAGCTGGTCTTCGGTGCTGGCCGGGCCGGTCGTCATCGTCGCTCCTGCATGATCTTGGTGAGGGCGGCCATTCCGCGGCTGGTGTGCGCTTTGACCGCGCCGCAGGAGATGCTCATGGCCGCGGCTATCTCGCTCTCGCGCAGGCCGAGCCAGTAGCGCAGGACGAGCGCCTCGCGCTGCCGTGCCGAGAGTTGCCGCAGGGCGTCGATGAGCGCCTGCTGGTCGTCGTGCAGCAGGGCGACGCTCTCGGCCGAGCGTTCCAGGTCCGCGCTCCACACCGGGTGCCTGCGGATGACCTGGAGGTGGCGCAGCCTCATGCGGGCGAGGTTGCAGACCACCGAGCGCAGGTACGGCAGGGCGGCGTCGACCGTGTGCAGCCGGTTCCAGCGGCGGTGCAACTGGCAGAAGGCCTCGGCCACGATGTCCTCCCCGTCGTCGGCGCCGAGCAGCACGGCCAGCCGGAGCAGCCCGGTGTAGTGCCTCTCGAACAGCCGGGTCAGAGCGGCCTCACGATCGGCGCCCGGCGGAACGGGTGCGGGCGGCTCCTCGGCGGCCTGGGACGACGCCTCGACCGAGTCGACGAGAGTCTGTAACGGGGGGTTCGGCCGGATCCCGGTCATACGGTTGTCTCCGCTTCAGGGGGCAGGTGGACCGGTGCGCGCGGCTTGGGATCGAGCGATCTGCACACGCGGGTGAACACCGGGGTCAGTGTCACGGCGACGGCGAGGTTCAGCGCCAGCGCCACCACCGCGGCGTAGGCCCGCACCCCATCGCCGCCGACGGGCACCAGCGCGGAGAAGCCGCTGTGCACGACCATCAGGGTGCCCGCGGCCATGCCGGTCATCCACCCGGCCAGCAACGCCCGGCGGTGCAGGCGGCGGGTGAACACCCCGAGGGCGACGGCCGGGAAGGTCTGCAGGATCCAGACGCCGCCGAGCAACTGCAGGTTGATGGCGTCCTGGTCGCGCAGCCCGAACACGAAGACGACCGCCCCGATCTTGGCGCTGAGCGAGACCAGCTGGGCGATCCGGGTCTGGTGCTTGGGCGTGGCCGTCGGATGGACGTACTCGACGTAGATGTTGCGGACGAACAGGGTCGCCACCGCGATCGACATGACCGCCGCCGGGACGAGCGCGCCCACGGCGAGCGCGCCGAAGACCAGGCCGGTGAGAGCCGCGGGCATCAGCTCCTTGACGAGCAGGGGGACGGCGTCCTCGGAGCTCATGGACGGCGCCTGGACGCCCGCGGCCAGGGCCGCGACGCCGAGCATGGCGAACACCCCCAGCACCGCCGTCCAGGCGGGCAGCGCGACGGCCGCGCGGCGCAGCGTGTCCGCGCTGGCGGCGGCGAAGGCGGAGGTCAGCACGTGGGGGTAGACCAGCAGGGCGAGGGCCGAGCCGAGGGCCAGGGTGGCGTACACCGGGAACTGGCTGGGATCGAGCGTCAGCGAGGCCTGGGGCGCCTGCCCGCCGGACAGCGCGCGTTCCGCGCCGTCGAACATCGGCCCGGGGCCGCCGAACCGGTCGAGGACGAGGAAGGAGACGGCCAGCGCCGAGCAGAAGATGGCCGCGCCCTTCATCAGCGAGATGACCGCGGGCGCGCGCAGGCCGTGCCGGTAGGTGGCCACCGCGAGGACCGCGAACACGGCGACCAGCGCGAGATCGCCGAGCACCCCCTGCGGGTACAGCCCGCCGACGGACAGGACCGCCCGGATCCCCACCAACTGCAGCGCGATGTACGGCATGGTCGCCAGCACCCCGGTCGCCGCGACGACCAGCGCGAGAGCGGGGGAACCGTACTGCCCCCGGACGAAGTCGGCGGCGGTGATGTATCCGTGCCGCCGCGCCACCGACCAGAGCCGGGGCAGCAGCACGAACGCCAGCGGACACATGATCACCGTGTACGGCAGCGCGAAGAACCCGAGCGCGCCCGTGCCGTACACCAGCCCCGGCACGGCGGCGAAGGTGTAGGCCGTGTAGATCGTGCCGCCGAGCAGGAACCAGGTCGTCGGAGTGCCGAACCGGCGGTCGGCCAGCGCCCAGCTCTCCAGCGTGGGCAGTTCGGGAGACGGCCGGAACCAGCGGGCGGCGACCGCCAGCAGCGAGGTGCCGCCGAGCACGGCCAGGAACGCCGCCGTGCTCATCGGTTCAATCATCGGCCACCGTCCACAATCCCGGGCAGTACTCCTAGGTTGCGTGGCATGCGCGGTCGGTTGACACGAAATCTCCCCGAAATTCGCGTCAACCGGAAGCGGCCCGCCGACAACCCTTGCGATAAGAAAGCGGAACATTCCGGAGGGCATGATGGTGAAGCCGACTCGCCGGGCGCGCCGCGTCGCGGCCGGGATCTGCCTGGCTTTACCGGTGGTGGCGTTGCTGTGGGTGCCGTGGTATCCGCATGACGCACCCGATCTGGTCGGAATGAGATTCTTCTTCTGGTATCAGCTCATGTGGGTGCCAGGGAGTGTGGTGTTCATGGCCACCGCCTATGTCCTGGGGCGGGGCGAGGATCACCCGCCTCGCGACCGGCGTCGCCCGTAGAACGCCGCTCCTCTTCACTCCGCTCGCCTGACGAGCGGCTTTCACCGAATTCACCGCGCTGTTTCGTCCTGCCCTGAGTTCAGGAGGATCACCCATGTCCAGACTCGGCCCCGGTGGCTCGAGAATCACTGTCAGATCGGTAGTCGTATGGACGGCCGTCGCGTTAGCGGGCGCGGTGGGCTGGGGCGTGCTGGCGTTGTCGCGCGGCGAGAACGTGTCGGCGATCTGGCTGGTGGGCGCCGCCCTCGGCTCCTACGCGATCGCCTACCGGTTCTACTCGCGCTTCATCGCCCGCAAGGTGCTCGGCGTCGACGACCGGCGGGCGACGCCCGCCGAGCGGCTGGACAACGGCGTCGACTTCCAGCCGACCGACCGGCGGGTGCTGCTCGGCCATCACTTCGCCGCCATCGCCGGGGCCGGGCCGCTGGTCGGTCCGGTGCTGGCCGCCCAGATGGGGTACCTGCCGGGAACGGTGTGGATCATCGTGGGGGTGATCCTGGCGGGGGCCGTACAGGACATGGTGGTGCTGTTCTTCTCGATGCGCCGCGACGGCAAGAGCCTGGGGCAGATGGTGCGCGAGGAGATCGGCCCGATCGGCGGCGCCGCCGCGCTGGTCGCGGTGTTCGCCATCATGATCATCCTGCTCGCGGTGCTGGCCCTGGTGGTGGTCAACGCGCTGGCCGCCTCGCCGTGGGGCACCTTCTCCATCGCCATGACCATCCCGATCGCCCTGTTCATGGGCTTCTACCTGCGGGTGCTGCGGCCGGGCCGGGTCGTCGAGACCTCGGTCATCGGGGTGACGCTGCTGCTGCTGGCCATCGTGTCCGGCGGCTGGGTGCAGCAGTCGGCCTGGGCGGACGCCTTCACGCTGAGCCCGCAGACGCTCGTCATCTGCCTGGTCGTCTACGGCTTCTTCGCCTCCGTGCTGCCGGTGTGGATGCTGCTGGCGCCGCGTGACTACCTGTCCACCTTCATGAAGATCGGCACCATCGGGCTGCTCGCGGTCGGCGTGATCATCGTCGCGCCGGTGCTGCAGAACGAGGCGGTCACGAAGTTCGCCGTCAGCGGCACCGGGCCGGTGTTCGCCGGCTCGCTGTTCCCGTTCGTGTTCATCACCATCGCCTGCGGCGCCCTGTCGGGCTTCCACGCGCTCATCTCCTCCGGCACCACGCCCAAGATGATCCAGAAGGAGTCGCAGGTCCGGCTGATCGGCTACGGCGCGATGCTGATGGAGTCCTTCGTCGCCATCATGGCCCTGATCGCGGCCAGCGTGCTGGACCCCGGCCTCTACTACGCGATGAACTCCCCCGCCGGCCTGCTCGGCACCACGCCGGAGAGCGCCGCCGCCGCGGTCGCCCAACTCGGCTTCACCATCACCCCCGAGGACCTGCGCTCGGCCGCGGCGGCGGTCGAGGAGAGCACCGTCATCGCCCGCACCGGCGGCGCGCCCACCCTGGCCATCGGCATCTCCGAGATCCTCGCGGGCGTCTTCGGCGGCGCGGCGTTCAAGGCCTTCTGGTACCACTTCGCGATCATGTTCGAGGCCCTGTTCATCCTGACCACCGTCGACGCCGGCACCCGTGTCGGCCGCTTCATGCTGCAGGACACCCTCGGCAACCTCTGGAAGCCGATCGGGCGGGTGAGCTGGAAGCCCGGCCTCTGGGGCACCAGCGCGGTGGTCGTGCTGGCCTGGGGATACTTCCTCTACACCGGCGTCAACGACCCGCTGGGCGGCATCAACCAGCTCTTCCCGCTGTTCGGCATCGCCAACCAGCTCCTCGCCGCCATCGCGCTGACGCTGGCCACCACGCTGCTGATCAAGTCCGGCAAACTCAGGTGGGCCTGGGTCACCGGCCTGCCGCTGGCCTGGGACGTGGCGGTCACGCTCACCGCGAGCTGGCAGAAGGTCTTCCACAGCGACCCCAGGATCGGCTTCTTCGCCCAGCGCGAGCGGTACGCCGAGGCCATCGAGGCCGGGAAGGTGCTCGCCCCGGCCAAGAACCTCGACCAGATGCGGGCGGTGGTGGTCAATTCCACCGTGGACGGCGTCCTGGCTGCGCTGTTCGCGATCCTGGTGGTGATCGTCATCGCCAACGCGGCCGTGGTGTGCCGGCGGGCCGTCCGCGCCCGCGAACCGCTGCCGCTGGCCGAGGCCCCGTACGTCGAGTCCACCCTCGTCGCGCCCTCCGGGCTGTTCGCCACGGCGGACGAACGCCGCGAACCGGTGGGCACCAGCGCGGGGGGCGGCTCCTCATGAGGGTGCTCGGCTTCCTCAGGTGGTACGTGCGGGAGCTCACCGGCGGCGGCGCCTACGACCGCTACCTGGCCGCGCACCGCTCCCATCCGCACACGCCGCCGCTGTCGCGGCGGGAGTTCGAGCGGCGGCGATCCGACCTGCTGGACGCGAGCCCCGGCATCCGCTGCTGCTGAGCCGGACCTGACACCCTCCCGGCGGCGGGCTGAGACGCCGCCGGGAGGGCGGTCAACCGAATCCACAGCCTGAACGCGGGGGTTCAGGGCGCCCTTCGTGATGACGACACCTCAGGAGACAACGTGACCGCCCCGCAGTCACCCGCCGAACCCGACCGGCCCAGAACCCGCGGCCGGTGGGCCGGTCTGAGCCTCGCCGCCCTCTGGCTACCCTTTCCGGCGTTGCTCTGGGTGGAAAGCTACGCGCGTCCGGAACCGTGGCTGTTCGGCTTCCCGCTGTTCTACTGGTACCAGTTCGCGTGGGTGTTCGTGTCCTCCGCGCTCACCTGGTGCGCCTACCTGCACACGACGCCCGGCCGCGGCGCGGGACTCCGATGAACCGGGACGGCGTCGACGGGACCGCCCTCACGGTCCTGGTGTTCTTCTTCCTGGTCGTGACCGTCATGGGTTTCGTCTCCGTCCAGGGCAGGCGAGGCCGCCACATCGCGGGCGACGCGAGCGCGCTGGACCAGTGGGGGCTCGCCGACCGCGGGTTCGGCACCGCCTCGTCGTGGCTGCTGCTGGGCGGCAACATCTACACCGCCTACACCTTCATCGCGATCCCCGCCGCGATGTACGCCTCCGGGGCGGTGAGCGGATTCTTCGCCGTGCCGTACACGATCCTCGTCTATCCGCTGATCTTCATGGTCATGCCGCGGCTGTGGTCGGTGGCGCATCGGCGTGGGTATGTCACGCCCGCCGACTTCGTGCGCGGGCGCTACCAGAGCAGGGGGCTCGCCCTGGCGGTGGCACTGACCGGTCTGCTGGCCACCCTGCCGTACATCGCGCTGCAGCTGGTGGGCATCCAGGCGGTGTTCGAGGCGATCGGGCTGGGCAGCACCAACGTCCTGATCAACGATCTGCCCCTGGCCGCCGCGTTCACCGTGCTGGCCGCTTTCACCTATGTCAGCGGGCTGAGGGCGCCGGCGCTCATCGCGGTTCTGAAGGGGGTTCTGCTGCTGTTCGTGGTGACGGTCGCGTTCGTGATCCTGCCCGAGCGGCTGGGCGGGTTCGAGGCGGTCTTCGCCTCGGCCCGGGAGAAGCTGGCGACACCCGACCCTCACACGGGACGCTCGGCCGGGGTCTTCGTCCCGGGTACGGCCGGCTTCTGGCCGTACGCCACGCTGGCCCTCGGGTCGGCGATGGCGCTCATGGTGTACCCGCACACGGTCACCACCGTGCTCGCGACCAGGAGCCGCGACGTCATCCGCCGCAACGCGATCCTGCTGCCCGCCTTCACGCTGGTACTCGGGCTGTTCGCGCTGCTGGGCTTCTTCGCGATCGCGGCCGGTACACGGCCGGTCGGCATGGACGGCAAGCCCAACCCGCAGCTCGTGGTCCCTCAGCTCTTCGTGGACCTGTTCCCGAGCTGGTTCGCCGGCGTCGCGATGGCCACCATCGTGATCAGTGCCCTGGTGCCCGCCGCGATCATGTCCATCGCCGCCGCCAACCTGGTCAGCCGCAACATCTACCGCGAGTTCGTCAACCCGGACGCCACTCCCCGCCAGGAACTGCGCGTGTCCAAGACCGCCTCCTTCTTCGTCAAGTTCGGCGCGCTCGCCTTCGTACTGTTCCTGGACCGGAAGTTCGCGCTGGACTTCCAGCTTCTCGGCGGGATCTGGATCCTGCAGACCTTTCCGGCGATCGTGGCCGGCCTCTACACGCGCTGGTTCCACCCCGCCGCGCTGCTCATCGGCTGGACAGTTGGCATGGCCTACGGCACCCTCACCGCCTACAGCATCGTCAACCCCGGGACGGGCAAGCACTTCGGCGGCTCGCTCGCGGAGATCCCGTTCCTGGGCGACGGCCGCCTGGGCTATCTCGCACTGACCGCGTGCGTGCTGAACACGGCGGTCAGCGTGGCCGTCACCCTGGTGCTGCGCGGGCGGTCACGACCCGCCCGCGACGAGACCTCGCCCGACGACTACCACGCCGACATCCAGAACGGTCAGCCGCCTGCGCTCCTGGCCGATGATTCGCCCCACACCTCCGAGTCCTCGCAGGCCGGGAGCCCGGCCGGGCGGCGCGGACCGGACTCTACGGAGTGACCGTGATGTTGGTCAGGCCGCTGGTCGCGTTGGTGACCGTGTTGGACGAGTAGACGACATTGGGGTTGCCCGAGCACTTGGACGTGGACGTGATCTTGATGGCGTACTGGCCGACGCCACCGAGGTTGGAGGTGTTGTCGCGCCACACGTTCCCGCAGCCGTTCTGGAAGGACGGTGTGCTGGAGGGATTGTGTGTCTCGTGGCCGTTGGTGAAGGTGCCGGGGGAGGCGAAGGTTCCGGTGTTGCCCTCGATCAGGTAGTCGATGCCCTTGACGTCGATCCAGGAGTCGGCGGAGTTCTGGCCGCTGATCCCTCTGCCGTCGAAGGTGTTGCCCCGGATAACCCCGTCGGACGTGCCCTCCTTCACGTCGATGTGCTCGGCGGTGACGCCCGGGCCGATCTGGTTGTTGAGCACCTTCACCCGGTCGGATCGGTCGGCCCCGCCGGAGTTGCCGTGGCATGACCAGTTGGAGCCCGCCGAGCCGATGTAGACGCCTTCGCCGTACCCGGGCTGTACCAGGCCGACGTCCGTGATCCTGGAGTTCTGGATCAGGCCATCCGCCGACGACCTGCGGAAGTGCACGCCCTCGTCCTCCATGTGGTGGACGTTGACTCCGTCGATGGTCACGTGGTGGGAGTTGTCCAGCACGATGCCCTTCTTCGAGTCCTTCACGGTGAAGCCGGTCAGCTTCCAGTACGGCGCGTCGTACAGCCAGAGGCCGTAGCCGGAGTCCCAGCCGATGCCGGCGGTCGGACAGGTCGGGGCGGTGCCGGTGGGGCCGTCGTTGACCAGGACGGCGTTGGCCGGGCCGGTCAGGGTGATCGGGGAACCGGCTGTTCCCGCACGTTGCGTCACGAACGCGCCGCGGTACTCGCCGGCCGCCAGCTTGATCGTCTGCCCGGGCTGGGCGTTCGCCAGGGCGCTCACCAACTGCGCCGAGGTGGAGACGTCGACCACGGGTCCGCCGCTGCCGGGGCCGTAGACCTGCATCTCGTAGAGGGAGTAGCCGTAGGTGGTGGCGCGGGCGGTGCCGTACATGCGCACGTAACGGCCGGTGCCGGTGACGGAGAGGTCGTCGACTCCGCCGTTGCCGGTGCTGGTGGAGTAGACGTCGCTCCAGGTGGTGCCGTCGGGGGAGGTCTGGATCTTGTAGGTTTTGGCGTAGGCGGCTTCCCAGGTCAGCTTCACCCGGGAGATGGTCTTGGAGGAGCCCAGGTCCACCTGGATCCACTGTGGGTCGATGCCTTCGGCGCTGGCCCACCGTGTGGTGGTGGTGTCGCCGTCCACGGCCAGGCCCGCCTCGAAGCCCGTGCCCTCCATCGAGGACGCGGTCGCGGGACGCCCCTGCGACAGCAGCGTCTCGGCGCCGGTCGGCGGGGGAGTGGTCGGGGACACCGTGGGAGAAGGCGACGGGTTCGGTGGCACTCCGCTCTTGAGGAAGAGCGAACCCGAGGCGTCTGTCCTGGACGCGTTCACTCCCGCGTTCGGCGCCTGGCTGTAGTCCACCGTCTCCCGGCTCGCCCAGTCCGGAATGGTGGTGCCGCCGACCGCCAGATGCTGGAACTTCGACGGGTCGGTCGCGTCGCTGCCGAACTGGTACACGCGCTTCGGCTCGGAATAGTAGTCCTGGTACGGCCCGCCCTGCGTGGTCTGCTTGCGCATCACGTTGTTGTAGACGACGTTCTGCGGACCGCTGGATCCCGACCACTTGGCGGCCTTCGGCCCGGCCGCCCACCAGATCGGCCACCAGGTGGAGTCGTCGGGGCCGCCGCCGCCCTCCTCACCGCAGTTGGCCTGGCAGTTCTTCGAGGCGTGCTCGAACGGCACGACCACCTTGTTGTTCTCGAACAGGTTGCGTCGCTCCCAGCCGCCGTGCACGTTGACGTCGGAGTCGAAGTCGTTGCCGATCGCCACGTTGTCGGACGCCGACCACTGGAAGGTGAAGTGGCGCAGGTTCCTGCTGGTGTTGTAGGCGTAGAGCGAATCCCAGACCCGCGAGCCGCGGAAGTAGCCGTTGCCGCCCTTGCCCTTGTTCCAGGAGCCGTTGAACACTGACTCCTGGACCTGGATGTTCTTGGCGCTCTCGGTGACGACGGCGTGGGACCCGGTCATCTCGGTGCCCACCCGCCTGATCCAGGAGTTGGCCGCCCACTTCAGCACGATGCCGTGCTGGGAGTACTCGGGCGCCATGTTCCCGTAGTTGAACCTCGCGTCGGCGGGGTCGAGGGCGTAGGTGCCGCCGCCGAGCTTGGGCATCCCCGCCATGTCCTGGGTGAGGGTGAGATCCTCGATGCCCACCCCCTGGACGATCTTGAGCGGGGTGACCCGGCTCGGATACACCGTCCCGGCGATCGCGGCCGAGCCGTCGGAGGTGGAGTTGACCGGCAGATCGTATTCCAGCGGCTTGTCCAGGGTGAGGTTCCGGCCGGCCGCGTCCACCGACGCGATCTGGAAGATCTGCTGGCGCATGTGCAGGTTCATGTACTGGGCCGTGTTCGTCACGGTCTGCTGCTGGTAGAACTTGACGCTGTTGGCGGCGCCCACCCAGAGATACCCGCCGGCCTTGAAGAGCGCCATGTTCGCGTTGGCGGCGAGTTTGACGAGCGTGGTCCCGGCCGCCGAGCCCTCGCGCAGCGGTATCCCGCTGGCCCAGTGCTGGTTGATGCTCCCGGTGAAGAGGTCCTTGCGGTTGGCGGGAGCGGAGGCGTGGTCGGTCGCGTACTTGGGCGACACCGCCCGGGTCTGGACTCGGAGCAGGCCGCGACCGGGCCACATCCAGCCGCCCTTGCCCGCGCCGTGCGTCATGCCGTCTTCGTCCCAGTCGCTGCCGTCCTCGGTCAGCGTGTCGTAGCGGGTGTCGACGCCCGGGCGGAAGACCAGCACGGTCTTCCCCATGCCCGCGCCCTTGAGCAGGAGATAGTCGGCGTCCAGGGCGAGTTCCCCGGTGATGGTGATCCGGCCTTCGGGCAGGGTGATGGACGACAGCTTGGTGTAGCCGGCGGACGGTGTGCAGGTCGTTCTGATCGCGTCGACGGCCGCCTGGATGCCGCCGGTGGCGTCGCTGCCGTCGGCGCGCACGCCGTACTGGGAGGCCAGTTCGGTGGCGGTGATGTGGCAGGCGGCGTCGCCGGACAGCTCGCCGGGGCCGGGCAGGGCGGCTCCGCCCCGGTATCCGGCTTTGCTCCAGTCGGGCAGCCCGGCGATGGGGGCCCGCCGGTTGGCGGCGGTCAGGTCGGGAATGTCGGCGGCGGACGCCGGGGTGCTCGTCAGCCCGGTCACCAGGGGCGGGACGGCCAGGGCGAGAAGCGTGGCGACGGCGACCGCCGCGGGACGGGTCCGGCCGCGGCGTTCGGATATGGATGACATTCAGCATGCTCCTGGGGGGTGAGCGTCAGCTGCGGGGGGTTGGAGCCCCGCCCGATGGACGGGGCTCGGAGAGGGACTTCTACGGAACCCAGTGGTTGCCCGTCACGGTGATCATGACCTGGAGCTGGATGCTCGCCGAGAAGTAGCTGCCGGTTTCGATCGGGGTGGCCAGCATCTTGTTCCACAGCGCGTCCAGCCAGGCCTGGCTGCCGGAGTCGGTCATCGCCGCGACCGCGAACGGTGCGAAGTAGGCGGCCTCGCTGCCGCCGGAGATCTGCGTGCCGTTGAGCTTGTAGCCGATGGCGATCTTGTTCGGGTCGCCGCCGGTCTTGCCCTTGATCCAGCCGTTCAGCTTGCGAGCCGCCGCCAGCGACTGCGCGTCCCCACTGGTCACCGCGTCGGCACCGATCCGCCAGGGGGTACGGCAGGCGTTCCACCAGTAGGCGCCGTCGTTGGAGCTCTCCAGCACCTTGCCGGAGGCGGGCTTCGGCGTGCTGTTGGTGTTCACCACGAAGTCGGGCAGCAGGCCGGTGCCGGCGGCGTAGGTCGACTGCAGCGAGCCGATCACGCTCTGGTGCTTGGCGCGGATGGTGTCCCACGCGCTGTCACCGGTGGCCTTCCTGAAGGCCCGGAAGTGGTCGGCCATCCAGTCGGAGGTCCGCGAGATGTAGTAGTACTGGTCGCCTGAGCTGGTCCAGTCGCCCAGCTTCAGCAGGTTCGTGGACGGGTTGATCTCGTCCTTCTTGATCGCGTTGATGTGCCGGATCGCGAGCTGCCGGTAGTTGTGGGTGCCGGAGCTGCCCCACTGCCGGTCGGCCAGCAGCAGGCCGTAGGCGACGTCCATGTCACCGTCGGTGGCGCCGTCGCCGCCGTTCACGCTCTGGCAGTTGACGTCCTGTTCGGCGGCCAGCAGATCGGGGTTGATCACCGACGGGTGGTCGAGCTTCCATTTGACCAGGCCGTCAAAGATCTTCTTCGCGTCGGGGTCGGCACCCGCCATCGTCGCGACGATCACCATGCCGTAGCCCTGCGCCTCGGCGACGTACGGGTGGTCGGCGTCCGGGGAGATGACCTGGTACCAGCCGTTGCCGCAGTTCTGCCGGATGAAGGCGGACTTCCACTGCCGGTAGTAGTCGATCACCTTCTGGTCCAGCGTGCCCTGGTTGCCCGAGGGCCGCAGCATCCCGGCCGCGTAGGGGATCAGGTGGCTGCCGAACGGTACGGCGACGCCGCCGCTGCCGGGTTGGGTGGTGGCGGTGGCGGGGGTGGAGGCGGGTGAGAGGTTGCCTGCGGCGTCTTGGGCCTTGACGGTGTAGGCGTAGGCGGTGGAGGGGGTCAGTCCGGTGTCGGTGTAGGTCGTGCCGGTGGTGGTGCCGGTCTGGGTTCCGGCGCGGTAGACGACATAGCCGGTGACGGCCACGTTGTCGGTTGAGGGGGACCAGGACAGCGAGGCGGTCGTGGAGGTGGTGCCGGTGGCGGTCAGGTTGGTGGGTGTGCTTGGGGGTGTGGTGTCGTCTTCGCCGCCGCCGGGGCCGTAGACCTGCATCTCGTAGAGGGAGTAGCCGTAGGTGGTGCCGCGGGCGGTGCCGTGCATGCGGATGTAGCGGCCGGTTCCGGTGACGGTCAGGTCGTCGGTGGCCCCGTTGCCGGTGCTGGTGGAGTAGACGTCGCTCCAGGTGGTGCCGTTGGGGGAGGTCTGGATCTTGTAGGTTTTGGCGTAGGCGGCCTCCCAGGTCAGCTTCACCCGGGAGATGGCCTGGGAGGAGCCCAGGTCCACCTGGATCCACTGCGGGTCCACGCCTTCGGCACTGGCCCACCGTGTGGTGGTGGTGTCGCCGTCCACTGCCAGGCCCGCCTCGAAGCCCGTGCCCTCCAGCGAGGACGCGGTGGCCGGACGCTCCTGCGACAGCAAGGTCTCGGCGGTGGCGCTGGTCTGGGAGGTCGCGACCGCGAGCGCACCCGAGGTGGCGGTCAGGGGAAGGGCTAAGGCGGTCAGGATCGAGGCGATCCTCACTGCCGTTCGTCGTTTCATGAACAACTCCGATCCTGCTTGGGCCCGATCGTCGGCGGCTCGGTATTCGGCGGCCGACCGACAGGGAGGGTTCGAAGGCGAGGGCATCGCCGGGGCAGCACGACGGTGTGCACGGTGCGAGACAGGGCCGGTGGGGCGGCTCTCCACCCGGGCTCCTGACCGATCGTTAGTTAGGAAGTGTTCCTAACTAATCTTTCGCGAGCGTAGGCGCGCATTCGGGCTCGCGGCAAGACCTAACTTTCGGTGAGTGCGTCATTTCAGAAAGGGTTCGCAGAAGCGCACGAGCGTAGTTGGTAAGGATTGTTGACTATGACTTGGCTCACAAGATACGTTCCGCTGAACTAGCTCCATACTCGCGACATGAATCCAAGTATGTGAACGGGAGGCGGTATGTTGTTACGCCAACTGCTGGGGATGGCGGTCGCCGCGGCACTGGCCGTAACGGCGACAGCCTGCGGATCGGGATCGGGCTCCGACGACGCCCTGGAGATCTGGATGAGGCAGGTGCCCGACTCCGCCTCGCACAAGACCTCGCAGCGGTTGATCGCGGAGTTCGAGAAGGCCACGGGCGTGAAGGTGAAGTTCGTCGCGCTCTTCGACGACTTCGAGACCAAACTCCAGCAGCAGGCCGCGGCCAAGGACCTGCCGGACATCATCATCAACGACACCGCCCGGCTGGGGAACATGCGCCACCAGGGCTGGCTGCGGGAGGTCGACCGGGCCGAGCTGGCCGGTCAGGACAAGGTCGCCGACCTGGCCTGGAAGGCGGCCCAGGCGGGTGACGGCAAGTACTACGCGGTGCCGTTCTCCGCCCAGTCGTTCGCCCTGATCGTCCGCAAGGACTGGCGGGAGAAGGTCGGGCTGCAGGCGCCGCGGGACTGGACCGAGCTGGCCGCGCTGGCCAAGGCGTTCACCGACAAGGACCCCGACGGCAACGGCGCCGCCGACACCGCCGGGTTCGCCATCCCCGCGGGCACCAAGCGCGGCTACGCCTCCTGGTACGCCTCCTCGCTGATCTACGCCAACGGCGGCGACTTCCTCGCGACCGGCGGTGGCGGCACGTTCACCCCGGCGGTCAACGACCCCAGGACCGTCGAGGCCGTCAGGTGGCTGCAGGACCAGTTCTGCACCGCCAAGACCGTCAACCCGGGCGCGGTCAGCAACGACACCACGGTCACCCACACCGTGTTCGAGAAGGGTCAGGCCGGCATCTACCTGGTCGGCCCCTACGTGCTGGCCCGGTTCGCGAAGAACGTCGGTGCCGACAAGATCGAGGTCGTCCCGGTGCCCAAGGGGCCGTCCGGCGGCCCCGGCACGCTCGGCGAGGGGGAGAACGTCTACCTGATGGCCGGCTCCGCCAAGGAGGCCGAGCAGTGGAAGTTCGCCGAGTTCGCGATCTCGGCGGCGGCGCAGCGGCTCGGCATGAACGGCGACAACGAGGGCCCGGTCGTCCGCCTTCCGATCAACAAGGAGGTGGACCTCGGCGCCGAGCGCAAGGACCCGCGCTGGAAGGTGTTCGCCGACGCCTACGCCACGGCCGTGTACAGCCCGCCGGTGCCCGACTGGACGCCGTTCCGGCAGAAGGCCGCCGACGCGATCAACGCGGCGTGGGCCGACTGCGGCACCGACGTGAAGACCTCGCTGGACAGCCTGGCGACCGCGTTCACCCAGGAACTGACCGCCCAGAAAGCATCATGACCGTCACGCTCCGTCCCCCGCGTCCTCGGCCAGGCACGGCCCGTAGGCGCGGGACACCGGTCGCCTGGCTCTTCCTCGCTCCCGCGCTGCTGCTGTTCCTGCTCTTCAAGTTCATCCCGATCTTCGAGGGTCTGCGGATGAGCTTCTACGAGGTCCGGCCCTTCCTCGGCGACCGCTGGGTGGGCGCGGACAACTACCGGACGATCCTGACCGACAACGCCTTCACCTCGGCCATCTGGCACAGCGTGCTGCTGGCCGTCGGCACCACCGTCGGGTCGATGCTGCTGGGGCTGCTGCTCGCGCTGGTCGTCGAGGGCCCGGCCCGCTACCTGTGGTTCGTCAGGACCGCGGCCTTCCTCCCCGTGGTGACCACGATCGCCGGGGTCGCCGAGGTCTGGCGGATCATGTACCACCCGGGGCCCGACGGCCTGCTCAACACCATCGCCGGATGGCTCGGCGGCGGGCCGCTGCCCTTTCTGGCCAGCGAGGACTCCTCGCTCTGGTCGGTCATGGGGATGATGATCTGGCGCGGCGCGCCGTACGACATGATGATTCTCCTGGCCGGGCTGGTCGGGGTGGACCGCACGCTCTACGAGGCGGCGGCGGTGGACGGCGCGACCGTCCGGCAGCGGTTCTGGAACGTGACGCTGCCCGCGCTGCGGCCGGTGTTCTGGATCCTGACCACCCTGGCCGCGATCCGCGGCCTGCGCATCTTCGTCGAGGTGTACGTCATGACGAACGGCGGGCCGAACGGCTCCTCCGAGGTGCTGATGACCCTGATCTACAAGGAGGGCCTGCAGAACAACGAGCTGGGCGTGGCGGCGGCCGGGTCGGTCGTGCTGTTCCTGGCCACGCTGGCGCTGACGGTCCTGGTTCAGGTGCTGCGCAGGAGGCGGGTGTGATGAGGTTCGACAGCACCCTCGGCCTGGAGGCGCGCCGCGGGCCGGTCGCGGTCCTGCTCAAGACCGTCCTGTACGCCGGGATCGTGATCGTCTTCACCGGCCCGCTGGTGGGCCTGCTGGTCAGCGCGTTCGACACGATCCCCGATCCGACCAGCTTCTCCCTGCCCGACAGCCTCACCCTGGACAACTTCGCCAAGGCGGGCGAGCGCAAGGTCTACCTGTACCTGCTCAACTCCTTCGTCGTGGTCGGGTTCGGGCTGCTGCTCCAGATGATCGTGAGCGTGTTCGCCGCCTACGCGCTGGCCCGCAAGAAGTTCCGCGGGATGACCTTCGTGCTGCTGCTGATGCTGGTCACGATGATGATCCCGGAGGAGGTCATCGCGATCCCGCTGTCGGTGGTGCTGGGCGAGTTGCCGGTGCTGGGCGCCAACCTGCTGGGCACCTACGCGGGCATGATCCTGCCGGTCGGCGCCTGGGGCTTCTCGATCCTGGTGATGACCGAGTTCATGCGGGAGGTGCCGGTCGAACTGGAGGAGGCGGCCAGGATCGACGGCGCGGGTGAGCTGCGGACGTTCTTCACGATCATCCTGCCGCTGTGCCGTCCGGCGCTCGGCGTGATCGGCGTGTTCGGCTTCACCATGATCTGGGACCAGTACCTGCTCCCGCTGATCGTCGCCACCGAGCCGGGCCAGTGGACGCTGCCGATCGCGCTGCGCTCGCTCCGGTCGGACGACGAGGTGGGCATCGGCGTGCTGCTGGCGGCCACACTGCTGGCGCTGCTGCCGTCGATCATCGCGTTCCTCGCCTTCCAGCGGCAGTTCATGCGCGGGCTCACCAGCGGCGCCGTCAAGGGATGACGAATTCATGTATGTGGACGACTGCCAGTAAGCTGACATCCCATGGAACCCTCGCTGGTCAAGTCCGCCGAGCGCACCGTCCGCATCCTGGAGACGCTGGCCGCCTCGCCGGACCGGCTCACCCTGTCCGAGCTCCAGCAGGCCACCGGCTACCCCCGCAGCAGCCTGCACGCGCTGTTGCGGACACTGGCCGAGCTGAAGTGGATCGAGGCCGACGCGGCCCGCTCCGCGTTCGGCATCGGCCCGCACGCCCTGCTCACCGGCACCGCCTACCTGGACAAGGACCCGGCGCTGCAGTTCGCCCAGGAGACGCTGGAGGACCTGCGCGCCGAGGTCGGCTACACGGTGCACTTCGCCCGCCGCGACGGCGCCCACGTGCTGTATCTGGCCAGCCGGGAGTCGCGCGCCGGGCACCGGATCATCTCCCGGGTCGGCCGGCGGCTGCCCGCCCACGCCACCGCGCTCGGCCAGGCGCTGCTGGCGCAGCTCACCGACGACGAGGCCGCCGCGCTGCTGCCGGGCAGCCTGTCCGCGCTCACCCCGAACACGATCACCGATCGGGACGCCCTCCTGGCCGAGCTGGGCCGGGTCCGCGCCCGAGGCTGGGCCGCCGAGCGAGAGCAGGGCACGCCCGGAGTCGCCTGCGTGGCGGTGGCCGTGGACTACCGCATCCCGGCCACCGACGCGATCAGCTGCTCCATGCCCGCCGCGCTCTTCGCCGAGCAGGCGGACCGGATCACCGAGGCCGTGGTCGAGCACACCCGCGGCCTCGGCGCGACCCTGCGGCGCGAGGGAGTCCGCTAGCCCGGCTACCAGGCCTCGCCCAGCGGGCGCAGGCAGAACATGCCGCCGACCCGCCGGTGCACCGGGTCGGCGGGATCCGGCTCGCCGTACTCGGCGATCAGGGGGCCGGCGTGCGCCTCGGAGTCGTCCTGCGGCTCGTAGCCGATGGCGCGGCCCTCCTCCAGGGACCACCAGCGGCGGGTGTTGGCCGAGACGCCCCACACGACGTGGTGGCCGGTCGCGGTGAGCGCGGCCTCCAGCAGGCGGGCGCAGTCGTCCGGGGAGATCCAGGTGGCCAGGCCCCTGGTGTCGACGGAACCCGGGTTGCAGGTGCCGAGTCGCACCGTCACCACGTTCATGCCGAACCGGTCGTGGTAGAGGCTGCCGAGTGCCTCCATCGCGACCTTGCTCACGCCGTACAGGGTGTCCGGGCGGGGGAAGGCGGTGGCGGGCAGGTCGCCGGAGGCGGGCCGGGAGTGGAACCCGGCCGCGTGGTGGCTGCCGACCAGCACGACTTGGCGCACGCCCTCGGCCAGGGCGGCCTGGAGCAGCACCTGGGTGCCGTCGAGATTGGCCCGGACGATGTCGGCCCACGGGTGCTCACGGCTCTGGCCGCCGAGATGGATCACGGCGTCGACCCCCTTCATCGCGGTGGCCATCGCGGCGGGGTCGGCCAGGTCGGCGGAGACCGACTCCTCGCCGGGGCCGGGGGAGACCGGGGCGAGGTCCGACAGGCGGAGCAGCCGGCCGGGACGCGCCAGCCGGGGGCGGAGCAGTGTGCCGACCTGGCCCGCGGCACCGGTCATGAGAATGCGCATGGATGTCCTCCACTGCTGGCGGGATTGACATGGCCTGGGGTGATTTTTACAGTTGCGTATGAGGTTCACAATACTGATTGCTGTCCACATATGTGAATGAGGTTGAGCATGCGGTTGGAAGGTGTTCTGTTCTTTCCCGTCACCCCCTTCGATCCCGAAGGCGGGCTGGCGGACCGGGTGCTGGCCGATCATGTGACCCGCGGGGTCGCGGCCGGGGCGGGCGGGGTGTTCGCCGCGTGCGGCACCGGCGAGTTCCACGCGCTGAGTCTGGAGGAGCACGCCCGGGTCGTGCGGACCGCCGTCGAGGCCACCCAGGGGCAGGTGCCGGTGGCCGCCGGGGCCGGTGGCGCGCTGCCGTTCGCGATGGCCTGCGCCCGCAACGCGGCCGAGGCGGGCGCCGACGGGATCCTGCTGCTGCCGCCGTACCTCGTCAGCGCACCGCCGGAGGGGCTGGTCCGGTACGTGCGCGCGGTGGCGGCGGCCACCGACCTGCCGGTGATCGTCTACCAGCGGGGCAACGCCCGGTTCACCCCGCGGGCCGTGGTGGAGCTGGCCGAGATCGCGAACGTGGTCGGGTTCAAGGACGGGCTGGGCGACCTCGACCTGCTCCAGCGGATCGTGCTGGCGGTGGACGAGCCCGGATTCACCTTCTTCAACGGGCTGCCGACCGCGGAGATGACCGTGCCCGCCTATCGGGGGCTCGGGGTGGCGCTGTACTCGAGCGCGGTGTTCTGCTTCGCCCCGGAGATCGCGCTGGCCTTCCACAAGGCCGTCACCGGCGGGGACGAGCCACTCCTCCGGCGGTTGCTGGCGGAGTTCTACGGCCCGCTGGTGGAGCTGCGGGACCTGCGCGCGGGATACGCGGTCGCGCTGGTGAAGGCGGGGGTACGGCTACGCGGGCTGGACCCCGGCGGGGTACGGCCGCCGCTGGTGGACGCGGCACCGGAGCACGTGGCCGAACTGGAGCGGTTGATCACCCACGGCCTGAAACTGGTGTCATGAAAATTCGCGACATCACAGTAACCCCTGTGGCATTTCGTGACATGCCGCTGCTGAATGCGGCCGGGGTGCACGAGCCCTGGGCGCTGCGCACGATCGTGGAGGTCCACACCGACGAGGGGGTCAGCGGACTGGGCGAGACCTACGGCGACCTGAACCACCTGGAGAAGGTACGGCAGGCCGCCACGGAGCTGGCCGGCCTCGACGTGCACCAGACCAACGCCCTCTACGCCCGGGTCGCCGCGCTGGTCGGGGAGTCCGTCACCGACCTGCACGGGCTGACCGGGGCCTCCACCCGCGAGAAGAGCGTCGACCGGGTGTTCTCCCCCTTCGAGGTCGCCTGCCTGGACATCCGGGGGAAGGCTCTGGGGCGGCCGGTCGTGGACCTGCTCGGCGGCGCGGTGCGGGACGCCGTGCCGTACAGCGCCTACCTCTTCTACAAGTGGGCGGGACATCCGGGCCGGCCGGACGACCGGTTCGGGGCCGCGCTCGACCCGGCGGGGCTGGTCGCTCAGGCGCGGACGCTCGTCGAGGAGTACGGCTTCCGCTCGATCAAGCTCAAGGGCGGGGTCCTCCCGCCGGAGCAGGAGGTCGAGGCGGTCCACGCCCTGCGCGAGGCGTTCCCCGGGCATCCGCTGCGGCTCGACCCCAACGCGGCCTGGTCCGTGGAGACGGCCGTCGCCGTGGGCGGGGAGCTGGCCGGGGTGGTGGACTACCTGGAGGACCCGGTCGCCGGGATCGAGTCGATGGCGCGGGTCGCCGCGCGGGTGCCGATGCCGCTGGCGACCAACATGTGCGTGGTGACGTTCGACCACCTGCCGCCGGCCATCCGGGCGGGCGCCATCGGGGTCCTGCTGTCGGACCACCACTACTGGGGCGGGCTGGTCCGGTCGCTCCAACTGGCGCGGCTGTGCGAGACGTTCGGGCTGCAGCTGTCGATGCACTCCAACTCGCATCTGGGGATCAGCCTGGCGGCGATGACCCATCTGGCGGCGGCCATCCCCAACCTCGCCCACTCCTGCGACACCCACACCCCCTGGCAGGACGGCCAGGACGTGGTCGCCCCCGGCGCGCTGCGGTTCGTCGACGGCTCGGTGCCGGTGCCGGCCGGGGCCGGACTCGGGGTCGAACTGGATCGCGACGCCTTGGCCGTGATGCACGAGCAGTACCTGAAGTGCGGGATCACCGCCAGGGACGACACCGGCTACATGCGGCGCTTCCACCCCGAGTTCAGCCCCGCCCGGCCGAGGTGGTGACCCGGATGAACGTCGTCTACGCCTACCCGTGGGACATCGTCGGAGACCCGGCGGCTCCGGAGCGGTTCGCCGGTCTGGGGGTCGACGCGGTCGCCCTGGCCGCGTCCTACCACTCCGTCCGCGCCGCCACCCCGTTCCACCCCGGCCACCGCCTGGTCAACGCGCACGCCGCCTGCTATGTCCCGGTCCGTCCCACGGCTTGGGGGCGCCTGGCCCCCGCCACGCCCAGTTGGACCGCCGCCGACGCCTTCGTCCAGGCCAGGGACGCCCTGAAGGCCGTGGGCCTGGCCGTACACGCCTGGACCGTTTTCACCCACAATTCGCACCTCGGTTCGGCCCATCCCGACCTGGTCGTCCGCAACGCCTTCGGCGACCTCTACCCTTACGCGCTCTGCCCCGCCCAGCCGGACGTCGTCGAGTACTGCCGGACGCTGGCGCGGGAGATCGTCCTGCTGGGGGAGCCGGACGCGGTCATCCTCGAAGCCTGCGGCCCGCTGGGCTTCCGGCACGGCGGCCCGCACGAGAAGACCGACGGCGCCGACTGGTCGCCGGTCCAGGCCGACCTGCTCTCCCTGTGCTTCTGTACGGCCTGCGCGAAGACCTGCCCCGATGGGCTGGGGGAGCGGGTACGGGCCGGGATCGACGGGTCCCCGGCCTCTGTCGAAGCCGCTCTCGGTGACCTGGCGCCCGCCGTACGGGATCGCCGGACCGCGCTGACCGCCGACCTGCAGCGCGCGGTCGTCGCCGAGGTCCGGGGGCTTCCGGTCACCGTCCACGCCACCGCGCACCCGTGGGCGGCCGGTGCGTTCACCCCTCATGTCCACGGGGTCCGGGCGGAGGTGCTGGTCGCCAACTGCTGGGGCGACCCGGACGCGGACACCGCAGGTCTCCGCCGTCTGCGCGCCCTCGCCGGAGACGGCGTCCGCGTCGGCGCCTACGTGCTCGCGCTGCCGCCCCGCTCACCCGCCGCCCTCAAGGACCACCTGGCCCGCTACGCCGAGGCGGGCGCGGAGGAGTTCCACCTCTACCACGGCGGCCTGGCCTCCCGGTCTCGTCTCGACGCTCTCGCCGCGGCGGTGGGAGCTCGCCCGAAAGGCGATGCGGCTCCGCCAATTGGGCCCTGCTGAATACGAGCGCCGACCCGCATACGAGAACGCCTGAACCGGGGTGCGCATTTACGGGTCGAGACGCGCGGCCGAGGCGTCGTTCTCCATATGTTCTTTGGGGATCAATCCGTACTGGCTCGCCCTGACGCCGGCCTGGAAGCGGCTCGTCGCCCCGAGGATGTCCATGATCGCCGAGATGTGGCGCCGGCAGGTCCTCGTCGACATGCCCAGCCGCCTGGCGACGGCCTCGTCCTTAATACCCAGGCTCATCAGCCAGAGAGTCGTCGTCTGGAAGTCCTCCAGGACGTCCTCGTAGTTCGTGCGCTCCATGTCGAACGGCTGGGCCGAGGTCCACAGGCTGTCGAAGAGGCGGTACATGAACCCCACCACGGTAGGGTCCGTGACGACGGCGGCCCCCGAAGGCCTTCCCTGCTCCGACTCCTTTGGCACGAAAGCGGTTTTCCGATCGATGATTATAAGGCGGTCGAATATCTCCGCCACGGTCCGGAACTCGGCACCCGCCTGGCTTATCTCGCATACATACTTTCGGGTGGCTAGATTCGAGCGAGCCGTGTTCTGGTAGAGCACCTTCATACTCACGCCCCGTTTCAGGGCGTTGAGGTCACGGGTGAACACATGTTTGAGGATCTCTGACGGCCGGCCGCCGCCTGGCTGCATGGTGAGTATCTCGTTGCCACACCGGCGGACCGCCGCCTCCAGTTCCCGGTCCACGTCGCGGGCCGTGTCGATTTCCGTCACAGTCTGTCCCGGCGTCTGCGACCGAGTGTGATTGTGGTAAATCGGCGTCAGGGCACTGAGTTGCTCTCGGGCCCGGGAAATAATCATTTGGTTCCGGAGGATCTCACGCTCTATCGGCATGCTGATCTGGGCCTCTGCGACCTGCGGATCGATGGGGACGAGCGGCTGCCCCTCGCCGGTCGAGGTCAGGAGCCTTAACCGCACCAGCGTGTCGCGGATTCGAGATATCTGCGCAATATCCAACCCCAGCTCGCGGGCGATGTCCTCATCACAGAAGACGTCGTATGTCAAGGCACAGGCGTAGGCCAGTGAGCTAACTTCGTCCAGCTCGGGAAGTATCGGCTCCACCTCTTCCATGGATTCTCCTTCCCTGATGTCCACTTGTTGCCAGGCAAGTTTATGTCACCAGGCAATGTTGTGGTTGGTCGTGGGGGATGTCAATGTAGTCCTCGGCCCGCCGAACGATCGCAAGGTAATCCGCGGGAGAAAGGGTCGGCGTAAGTGCGTCTCATTGTTTGTGTACTGACGGGCTTGTGTGCCGTTGCGCTAATGGCGGCCGGTGCCGCCGCACCGGCTTCCCCGCAGTCCCTGGTCAACCACATCGAAGGAGACGCGGTACCGGTCGCCCCCGATGACACCGGCTGGGGCTGAGCGGCCCCAGTCGCGGCCAGGCTTCCCGAAGGTTGCCGCGGGCCCGCCGAGCGGAGGCGGATGACGCCGGATCCGCCACGCTGATCCGGCTCCAGAGCGGTGTACTCACCACCGACTCACCGTTCACGGCCACGCGAGCAGTTCTGCAATCGATCAACTGATTCCTTGTACGGCCATGCCCAGAGCCGTCTTCCGGCGTGGCCATCTTCAAGAAAGAGGTGCCGTCACATGCGTGAACTCGAGATCGCCGGCCGCCGAATAGCCGACGGTACCGGTGCTTATGTGATCGCGGAGATCGGTCACAACCACGAAGGAGTCCTGGAGAAGGCGGAGGAGCTGTTCCGCCAGGCCGCCGCGGCCGGAGCCCACGCCGCCAAGCTGCAGAAACGCGACAACAGGACCCTGTTCACCAAGGCCATGTACGACCAGCCCTACGAGGGGCGCAACAGTTTCGGGCCCACCTACGGCAAGCACCGGGAGGCGCTGGAGTTCGGACGTGACGAGTACCTCCATCTCGCGGGGGTGGCCAAGGAGGTGGGCATCGACTTCTTCTCCACCGCCTTCGACATCCCGAGCGTCGACTTCCTGATGGAGCTCGACATGCCGGCGATCAAGATCGCCTCCGCGGACCTGACCAACACGCCGCTGCTGAGCTACGCCGCCAAGACGGGGAAGACGCTGATCGTCAGTACCGGAGGCGGCACCATGGACGAAGTCCGCCGTGCCTGCGACACCATCCTGAACATCAACACCGACCTGGCGCTGCTCCAGTGCACGGCCGTGTACCCGGCCGCCCCCGCCGACCTCAACCTGTCGGTGATCGAGACCTTCCGCCGGGAGTATCCGGAGGTCGTCGTCGGTTTCTCCGGACACGACCTGGGATGCGAGGCGAGCTACATCGCATACACGCTCGGGGCGCGGGTCATCGAGAAGCACTTCACCCTGGATCAGAGCCGTCCCGGAAGCGACCACCACTTCTCCCTCGACCCCCCGCAGCTCGCCGAGCTGACGTCCGGTCTCGAGCGGATACGCCAGAGCCTCGGATCGCCCGGCAAGATCCGCGCGGACAACGAGGCGTCGGCCATCAGCAAGATGGGCAAGAAACTCGTCGCGGCGCGTGACCTGCCCTCCGGGCATCTGCTCACCGAGCAGGACATCGCCTGCAAATCTCCAGGTGACGGGCTGAAGCCGTACCGGCTCGAAGAGATCCTCGGTCGGCGGCTGCTGACTCCGATGCTCCAGGACGACGGGTTCTCCCTCGACCTGCTCGACACCAAGCCCGGCGGCGAGGCGGTGCTGACCGCGACGGGTTCCCATGAGCACTGACCTGAGCGGCGAGGTCGCGGTGGTGACGGGCGTCTCCGGGCGCCTGGGCGCGGTCTGGGCGACCTGCCTGCTGGAGGCCGGTGCCGACGTGGTCGGGCTGGACGTGCGGGAGAATCCCGACTCCGGCCTGGAGAAGATCGCGGCGGCGGGACGTTACCTCTTCCTGAAGGCCGACGTCACCGATCGGCGGAGCCTGGACAGCGCGGGCGAGGCGTGCCTCGACCGGATCGGCCCACCGTCGATATTGATCAACAACGCGGGTGTCGACCAGCCGCCGTCCGAGGAGATCGGTAGCTGGCTCTTCGAGGACCTGCCCGACGCCTTGTCGGAGGTCGTCTTCGACGTCAACGCCCTCGGCGTGCTGCGGGTCAGCCAGGTCTTCGGAGCGGAGATGGCGCGGCGGGGCCGTGGCTCGGTGGTCAACATCGGGTCCCTGTACGGGATCGTCGCTCCGGATCCCCGGCTCTACCAGCACATCCCGATCGACCCGCCCTTCCTCAAACCCCCGGCGTACGGCATGAGCAAGGCGGGCGTGACCGCGCTGACCCGGTATCTGGCGGCGCTGTGGGGCCCGGCCGGGGTCAGGGTCAACACGCTCGCACCGGGCGGGGTCCTCGGTGGCCAGGACCCCACCTTCCAGGAGAAGTTCACCGCGCGCGTGCCGCTGGGCCGCATGGCGGTGGCGGAGGACCTGACCGGTCCGCTGCTCTTCCTCGCCTCGGATATGAGTCGCTACCTCACCGGACAGGAACTCGTGGTCGACGGCGGATACACCTGCTGGTGACCCCCCACACCTTGGAGGCAGTATGAACGTTCCCCTGAGCCGGCTCCAGGTCGGCGAGTTCGAGCGGGTGCTCTCGGGGATGGACGTTTCCTACGATCGTTGCGCGGCGTTCGCCGCGCTGACCCGGATCAACACCCTCTACATGGTGATGAGAGCCGGGTCAGGGCACCTGGGATCGAGCTTCAGTGCCTGCGACATCGTCAGCTGGCTCCTGCTGGAGGAGTTGCGCGAGCCGTTCGAGGAGGACGGCGACCTGTACTTCTCCTCCAAGGGGCACGACGCGCCCGGACTGTACGCCGCGCTCCTGGGCCTGGGGCGTCTCGACGAGGAGCTGGTCCACCGGCTGCGCCGGATCGACGGCCTCCCCGGCCATCCGGATGTGCACACCCCGCACATGCCCTTCAACACCGGCTCGCTGGGCATGGGCATCTCCAAGGCCAAAGGCGTCATCCTCGCCGACCGGCTGCTCGGACGCCGCCGCCGGGTGTACGTGATGACCGGCGACGGCGAACTCCAGGAGGGGCAGAACTGGGAGGCGCTCGCCGGCGCGGCACACCACCACATGGGTGAGCTGACGGTCGTCGTCGACCACAACAAGATCCAGTCCGATACCTGGGTCAGCGACGTCAGCGACCTCGGCGACCTGATCGCCAAGTTCGAGAGCTTCGGCTGGGGAGCGCTGCGCTGCGACGGCCACTCCCCCCAGGCCCTGGAGGCCGCTTTCCGCAAGCGGGCCGAAATCTACCCGCGGACACCCGTGGTGGTGATCGCGGACACGGTCAAGGGGGCGGGCTGCGCCACTTTCGCCGCCACCTCCATGCGGGAGGACGAGTGGCTCTACCAGTTCCACAGCGGCGCGCCTTCGGACGAGGACTACGCGGCGGCGCACGCCGAACTGGTCGCCTCGGCCGAGGAGATCCTGAGCCGCCACGGCCTCGCTCCCCTGAACCTGGTGGAGGAGGCGCCGCGCGAGCCGCGGCCGACCGGCGGTGAACGGCTCGTCGACGCGTACGGCGCCGCCCTGACCGAGCGGGCGGCACAGGACGACAGGATCGTGGCACTGGACGCGGACCTGGTTCTGGACACCGGCCTCATCCCGTTCTCGCGGGCCCACCCGGACCGGTTCTTCGAATGCGGCATCGCCGAGCAGGACATGGTGTCGGTCGCCGGCGGCATGGCCTCGCGCGGGCTGCTGCCGTTCGTCCACTCCTTCTCCTGCTTCCTGCACGCCCGGCCCAACGAGCAGATCTACAACAACGCCACCGAGGGGCGGCGGGTGGTGTACGTGGGCTCGCTCGCGGGGCTGATCCCCGCGGCGCCCGGCCACTCCCACCAGGCCGTACGGGACGTGGCCGCGCTGACCGCGATCCCCGACCTGGTGGTGCTGGAGCCGGCCAACGCCGCCGAGGCGGCAGCCGCCGTGGACTTCTGCGTCAGCGCCCCGCACAGCGTCTACCTGCGCCTGGTCAGCGCGCCGGTCCCGGCCGAGGTGGCCGCGCTGGGGGCCGGGCCGCTGGTCGCCGGGCGCGGCAGGGTGGTCCGCGAGGGAGGGCCCACCGTGCTCGTCGGCGCCGGGCCGGTGGTGCTGGCCGAGCTGCTGCGCGCGGCGGAACTCCTCGCCGCGGAGGGCGCCGGGCCGACCGTCGTCGACCTCCCGTGGCTGAACCGGGTCGACCGCGCGTGGCTGGCGGAACTGGCCGGCCGGGCCGACCGGCTGGTCGTCGTGGAGAACCACTACACCCGCGGCGGGCAGGCCGACACGGTCGCGCGCGCGCTGCTGGACCTGCGGCTGGACAACCCCCCGCGTTTCCAGGGCATCGGCCTCACCGAGGTTCCCCGCTGCGGGACCCCCGCCGAGGTGCTCACCGCGCACGGCCTGAGCGCCGAGGCCCTGGCCGACACGCTGCGCGCCGAGACCGCCGCCTCCCGCCTGGACATCTCCCTGCGCGAGAGCTGATTCCCCCTAACGAGTCAGGAGACATCATGGACACCGTTTACAACGAACTGAACCGCCCGCCGGCACACCTGATCGAGGCGTTCCGCGGGGTGCTGAAGGAGTACAGCCCGAGCTGCCTGGTCACCGACGCCCGGCGCCGGGTCGGCGCCATCGGCGGCCTCTACCCGGTCAAGCCGCACCACAAGGTGGCCGGGCCGGCGCTGACGGTCGACCTGTCCATCGACGACCTCGTCGACTGCATGCCGGTGCTGAAGCTCGCCAAGCCGGGTGACGTGGTCGTGGTGGCCTGCCACGAGACCACCCGGACCGCGATGTGGGGCGGGCTGATGTCCACGCTGTCGCTCAAGGCGGGCATCGCGGCGGGCATCGTCGACGGTGCGATCCGCGACGTGGACGAGATCCGCGACCTGGACTTCCCGGTGTGGTACCGCAGCACCGTTCCGCGGCCGTCGCCCACCCTCGTGCACGACCGGACCGAGCCGGTCCGGGTCAACGTCCCGGTGATCGTCGACGGGCAGGTCATCGCGCCGGGCGACATCGTCGTGGCGGACGAGAACGGCATCGCGGTGGTCCCGGCCGCGAGCGCGGAGGAGGTGCTGGCGGGCACCCAGCGCCAGATCGAGAAGGAGCGGGTGATCCGGGAGAAGATCAACTCCGGTGCGACGCTGGAGCAGCTGCTCAAAGAGTTCGGACACCTGTGATGCCGAAGGTGTACCTCACCGGCGCGGACGGACTCCTGGGCACCGCGTTCGCCGCCGCGCTCGGCAAGGACCCGCTGACCGCCGGCTGGACCGTCCGCGGAGTGGCACGGAAGGACTTCGACATCGCGGACGCCGATGCCGTCCGGGCGTCCATGGACGCGTTCGCCCCCGACATCGTCGTGCACACCGCCGCCCACGCCATCGTGGACGACTGCGAGGCAGACCCCAAGCTGGCGCTGCGGGTGAACATCGCCGGGACGAGCAACGTGGTGGAGGGCTGCCGCCGGCACGGAAGCCGGCTGGTCTACATCTCCAGCGACTACGTCTTCGACGGCCGGACCACACCGCCCGGCGGCTACCGCGAGGACGACGTGCCCAACCCGGTGAGCGTGTACGGGCTCACCAAGCTCGCCGGTGAACGGCTCGGCGCGCTCGTCCCCCGCCACCTGAACATCCGCACCTCCTGGCTGTTCGGCGGCGCCGACGATCGCGTCGACCTGGTGCTGGACACCGTCCGGCGGATCCGGCGCGGCGAACGGGTACCGCTCATCGCCGACCAGTTCAGCCGCCCCACCTACGTCACCGACCTCGCCCGCGCCATGGTCTTCCTGCTCACCCGGGAGGAACCGGTGACGGGGACGATCCACATCGTGAACGAGGGGACGGCCAGCTGGTACGAGGTCGGCCGGCACCTCTGCTCCGTCCTCGGGACCGGCCCGGAGCCCGAACCCCTGTCGATGGACGCGTGCGGGTTCCTGGGCGACCGCCCGGCGAACTCCGCGCTCGCCACCTCCCGGCTGGACGGCCTCGGGTTCACCATGCCCTCCTGGCAGGACGCCGCACGCAGGTTCTGCGAGGAACTGGAGGGCGCGCTCACATGAGAAAGCCGGGAGACCTCCGCGGGCGCCGGACACCCGTATGGAGCACCTGGTCGAAGACGGTCAGGTGCGGCCCCGCCCACCTGATCGCCCCGTCGGCGGAGGCGGAGATCGTCCGGGTGGTCCGGCGGGCGGCGCACCAGGGGCTCACCGTGCGCGCCGCGGGGACAGGTCACTCGTTCAACCCGCTCGCCACCACCGCCGGGGTCCTGCTCGACCTGCGGAGCCACACCGGTGTCACCGGCATCGACCACGACGCCCGCACCGTCACCGTCCGCGCGGGCACCCCGCTGTGGCAGGTGAGCAAGGCCCTCGACCGGGCCGGGCTGGCCCTGCCCAACATCGGCACCCTGGCCGAGCAGACCGTCGCCGGAGCCGTCTCCACCGGAAACCACGGCACCGGCATCGCCCACCCGCCGCTGTCCGGGGACGTCACCGCACTGCGCCTGGTGACCGCGGACGGGCGGGTACGCGAGCTGGACCGGTGGAACGACTCCGAGGTCTTCCGGTGCGCCCGCACCGCACTCGGCGCGCTCGGCGTCCTCAGCACCGTCACCCTCCGCTGCGTACCGGCGTTCAACCTGCGGGTGGTCGGGGGCACCACCGGGTTGGAAGCTCTCCTGGAGCGCTTCGAGGAATGGGCCACCGGCGCCGACCACGTCGCCCTCTCATGGCTACCGTGGTCGGACGCCGTCACCACCCGGACCCTGCACGTCACCGACCGGCCCCCCACACCGCGCGCGGCCCGCAGACGGTACGGCACGACGCTGGAGGAGGTGCGCTGCGGCCTGATCGGGCAGGTCGGCCGGTTCTCCCCCCGAGCGGTCCCCCTGCTGACCGGTGCGCCCTCCGGCGACGGCACCCTCAGCACCACCTATGTGGACACCAGCCACCGGGTCTTCACCTTCCCGCAGCCGGTACGGTTCCTGGCGCTGGAGCACGCGCTGCCCCTGGAGAACGTCCCGGAGGCGCTGCGCGCCCTGCGCGGCGCGCTGCGCAGAGCCGGAACCTACTCGCCGTACTCCGTGCTCACCCGCGTCGGCGCCGCAGACGACGCGCCGCTGAGCCCGGCCTACGGCCGCCGCACCGGCTACGTCAACCTCACCGTCCCCCGCACGGCCGCCTACCTTGAGCTGCTGCGGATCGTCGAACACGTGCTGCGCGAGTTCGACGCGCGGCCGCACTGGGGCAAGGCCCACACCGCCACGGCGGAGGTGCTCGCCCCGCGCTACCCCGAATGGGACACCTTCCAGCGGGTCCGCGCCCAGCTCGACCCGCAGGGGATGTTCACCAACGACTACCTGACACGCGTGCTCGGCCCGGTACGGACGGCCGACCCGAGAACGGACAGGGTGGAGGTGGCCGGATGACCCTGCGCGCCGTCCTCCTCGACTTCGACGGGCTGATCTGCGACACGGAACAGGCCGCCTTCCAGTCGTGGGCCGAGCTGTACGCGTCGTACGGCCTCCGCTTCACCGCGCCGGTCTGGGCGCGGATGGCCGGTCGCCGCGACGGAGAGCGCGTCGCGCTCGCCGACCTGTCCGAGCGGCTGGGCGCGCCCGTGGCCGACGCGGTCCGCCAGGGGCGGCTGCGCCGCAAACACGAGCTCTGCCAGCGGCAGGCGCTGCGGCCGGGCGTCGCCCGGCTGCTGCGGGACGCGGCGCGGCACGGCCTGGAGCGCGCCGTGGTGTCCAGCTCCTCGCGCTCCTGGGTCGAGCCGCACCTGGTCCGGCTCGGGGTGCGCGACCTGTTCGGCGACCTGGTCGTCGGCGACCTGGTCGAACGGCACAAGCCCGCCCCCGACCTCTACCACCTCGCCCTGCGGAGGTTGGACGTGGCCGGACACGAGGCGCTGGCCTTCGAGGACTCGCCGACGGGCGTCCGCGCCGCCCGCGCCGCGGGGCTGCGCTGCGTCGCGGTCCCGAACGCCGTCTGCGACGCCGCCGACCTCGGCGAGGCGGATCTCGTGATGGACACGCTCGACCACTTCCACCTGGAGAGCGAACTCCTCGGCCTGGAAGGGACGGTTCGCCCGTGAACACCGCTCCGGCCGCCGCCCTGGACTCGCTGGCCAGCCCCGTCACCGGCCACCCGGACTGGATCTGGCGCAACGGCGAGATGGTCCCCTGGGCGGAGGCGAAGATCCACGTCAACGCCGTCGGCCACGCCTCCGTCTCCGCCGTCTTCGAGGGCATCAAGGCCTACCGGTCGGCCGACGGCTCCCGCCTCCTGGCGTTCCGGCTCGACGAGCACCTGAAGCGGCTTCAGGAGTCGGCCAGGATCTGCCGCCTCGAACTGCCCTTCGACGCGGCCGGGCTGCGCGCGGCGGTGCTGGACCTGCTCCGCGCCAACCGGTACCGGGAGGACACCTACATCCGGCCGTGGGCCTTCCCCACCGGGGTGATCCGCGAGCAGATGGTGCCGGCCGGCGCCCTCTGCGAGGTCGTGATCGACACCTGGCCGTTCCACAGCGGGCTCGACAAGGAGCGGGGCTGCCGCGCCGCGGTGAGCTCCTGGCTCCGGATCGGGGACGCGTCGACTCCCCCCAGGGTGAAGGCGTTCTCCAACTACCACAACGGCCGGCTGGCGATGATGGAGGCCCGGGAGAACGGCCACGACTGGCCGATCATGCTCAACGAGCGGCACAAGCTCAGCGAGGGGCCCGGCGCCTGCATCGCCCTGGTGCGCGACGGCGCCGTGGTGACGCCGTCGCTGTCCAGCGGCGTCCTGGAGAGCATCACCCGGGCCACGGCGCTCACCCTCCTGGAGGAGCTCGGCGTTCCCGTCGCCGAGCGCGAGGTGGACCGCAGCGAGCTCTACCTGGCCGACGAGGTGTTCTTCATGGGCACCGCGTGGGAGATCCTCCCCGTCACGACGGTGGACGGCCTGCGCGTGGGCACCGGACGCCCCGGCCCCGTCGCCACCGTGCTGGGCGCCGAGTACACCCGGCTCGTCCGCGGCGAACGCGACCGGTACGCCGACTGGCTGACCGAGATCCAGATCCAGGACCTGTACGGGGGAGAGGGCTGATGCGCGCGATCCTGGTACGGAGTCACGGCGGCCCCGAGGTGCTGCGGGCCGCCGAGGTGCCGGACCCCGAGCCGGGACCGGGGGAGGCGGTCGTCGACGTGGAGACGGCGGGCGTCAACTTCATCGACGTCCACCACCGTTCCGGCCGCTACCCCGTCCCCCTGCCCTTCGTTCCGGGCCAGGAGGGAGCCGGGACGGTGCGCGAGGTCGGTCCGGGCGTGACCGAGGTCGAGGCCGGCCGGCGGGTCGGCTGGGTCAACGTCCCGGGAGCCTACGCCGAACGCGCCCTGATCCCGGCCGACCGCCTCGTCCCCCTGCCCGACGGGATCTCCACCCGGACGGCGGCCGCCGTACTGCTCCAGGGCATGACCGCGCACTACCTCGTCGACGACACCTGCCGGGTGCGTCCCGGTGACACGGTGCTCGTGCACGCCGCCGCCGGCGGCATGGGGCTGCTCCTCACCCAGCTCGTCAAACTCCGCGGCGGCCAGGTCATCGGGACCGTCTCCACGCCGGAGAAGGAGAAGGCCGCCAGGGAGGCGGGAGCCGACCACGTCATCCGCTACACCGAGCAGGAGGTGGCCCCGGCCGTCCGTGAGATCACCTCGGGAGCCGGAGTGGCGGCGGTCCTCGACGGGATCGGCGCCCCCACCTTCGACGTCGGGCTGGCCTCCCTCCGCCCGCGCGGCGTCCTCGCCCTGTACGGCCAGGCCGCGGGGCCGGTCCCACCCCTCGACCTGCAGCGGCTCAACTCGGGTGGCTCCCTGTTCGTCACACGGCCCAACCTGGACCATCACATCGCCTCCCGTGACGAACTGCAGGCCCGCGCCCGCGATGTCCTCGCCTGGGTGCTGGACGGGCGGCTGCGCGTCCGCGTGGACGGTGTCCGGCCGTTGAACGAGGCGGCAATCGTCCACAACCGCCTGGAACAGCGCCGGTCGATCGGTAAGCTCCTGATCTCCTGCAGCGAAGATCGTCTCGGCTGCGGAGCTTCCGAACCCATCTGAAAGGACACACTCATGGTCAACCGTACGGTCACCATCGGCGGGGACCTCACCGTGAACCGCCTCGGTTTCGGTGCGATGCACCTGACCGGCCCGGACGTCTGGGGACCGCCCGCCGACGTCGACGGCGCGCTGGCCCTGGCGCGGCGCGCGGTCGAGCTCGGCGTGAACCACATCGACACGGCAGACTCCTACGGCCCCGGCACCAGCGAGGAACTGCTGGCGCAGGCGCTGCACCCATACCCCGCCGGGCTGCTGATCGGCACCAAGGCCGGGCAGTCCCGGCCGTCGCGCCACGAGTGGAAGCCGCTCGGCCGCCCGGAGTATCTGCGCCAGCAGGTGGAGCTCAGCCTGCGCAGGCTGCGGCTGGAGACCCTCGACGTGTTCTGGCTCCACCGCATCGACCCGCAGGTGCCGGCGGCCGACCAGTTCGGCGCCCTCAAGTCGCTGCGGGAGCAGGGCAAGATCCGGCACCTCGGGCTGTCGCAGGTCAGCGTCGCGCAGGTCGAGGAGGCGCGGCAGACCATCGACGTGGTCGGCGTGCAGAACCTGTACAACCTCACCAAGCGCGACGACGACGACGTCGTGGACTACTGCGAGCGCGAGGGCCTGGTGTTCGTGCCGTGGCTGCCCATCGCCGCCGGCGCACACGCGACGCAGGCCGGGCCGCTCGCCGAGGTGGCCCGTGAGGTCGATGCGACGCCCGCCCAGGTGTCGCTGGCGTGGCTGCTGCACCGTTCGCCGGTCATGGCCCCCATTCCCGGCACCAGCTCGATCGCCCACCTGGAGGAGAACGTCGCCGCGGCCGACGTGGAACTGACCGCCGAGCAGTTCGACCGCCTGGCGGGGCTCGGCTAACCAAGTCGAAGGGAGCAGGCCATGACCATCCTGATCGTGCACAAGAAGAACCCGAGCCGCAGGTGGCACCTCATCAGGGCCCGGGAGTACGCCGCCCAGCACGGCGAGCGCCTGGTCCTCGTCATGAAGGACCCGACGTGGGAGGCGGAGTACGCCGATCAGATCATCCTCGCCGACACGGGCGACGTCGGCGAGGTGCTGACCGCGGCCAAGGAACTGGCCGCGGCCGGGCAGCAGCCGCTTCATGGCGTGCTCACCTTCGCCGAGGCCAGCGTGCCCGCGGCGGCCAGGGTCGCCGCGGAGTTCGGCCTCCCCTCTGTCAGCGAGCGGACGGCCACCGCGGCACGGGACAAGTTCGCCATGCGGTCGGAGTTCGCCAAGGCCGACGACGTGCCGCAGCCGCGCTTCGGACTGGCCAGGACGCTCGCCGAGGCGCGGGCCGAGGCCGAGCGAATCGGCTTCCCGCTCGTGCTCAAGCCGGTACTCGGCACCGGCAGCATGTACGTGCGCAGCGTGGCCGACGAGGCGGAACTGGCCCAGTACTTCGACTTCCTCCGCCAGGGCGCCTGGCAAGGGTTCACCACCGACCCGCTGTACCACCAGGCGATGGCCGCCTACGACGGCGCGCTGCTGCTGGAGGAGTTCGTGGGCGGCACCGAGATCAGCGTGGAGTGCCTGGTGGTCGACGGGGAGACCAGGGTCGTGGCCCTCCACGACAAGCCGCTGCCCACCGGCCCGACATTCGAGGAGGTCTACGCCTGCACGCCGACCAGGCTGCCCGCGGACCTGATGCCGGCGATCGAGAAGGCCACGGCGGCGGTCCACCGGGCGCTGGGCATCGACACCGGGGGGACGCACGTCGAGTTCCGGCTCCGGCAGGAGCGCGAGCCGGTGGTGCTGGAGGCGGCGGCGCGGCTCGGCGGCGGCCCCATCTGCCGCTCGGTTCATCTGAGCACCGGCGTGGACATGGTGGGCGCGCTGCTGGACCTGGCGACCGGCCGCACCCCGGTGATCGAGCCGCGGGAGCACCCGGACGCCGTCGGCTTCTGGAACATCTTCCCCAAGCGGGGCGGGCGGCTGACCGCCGTGCACGGCGTCGAGCAGGCGCTGGCGGACGAGCGGGTCAAGGAGCTGGAGATCTACCGGGAGATCGGCGAGACGCTCGCCGTACCGCCGCAGACCTTCCAGGGGCACGGCCACCTGATCTTCACCGCGGACGGCGTCGACCGCCTCGACGAGACCTTCACCCAGCTCACCGAGTTGGTCCGGCTGGAAACCGAGCCGGCCTGACACCCCTGAGGAGCAGCCATGCCACGCGTCGCCGTGATCGCCGGCCGTGCCCACGCCGTCCGCTACGCCCACGAGCTCGGGGTGGACGTCGTCCTGGTCCACGAGCCGGACATGTACGAGGACTTCTTCGCCGCCAGGTGCGAGCGGGTGGTGCACGCGTCGACCACCGACACCTCGGCGATCCTGGAGGTTCTCGCCCCCCTGCACCGTGAGCGGCCGTTCGACCGGGTGCTCTCGACCACCGACCTGGGCACGGTCCCGGCGGCCGAGGTCGCCGAGGCCCTCGGCATACCGGGCAACCCGGCCGAGGCCGCGCGCATCCTGAAGGACAAGGCACGGGTGCGGGAGGTGCTCGCCGAGCACGGCCTCGACCCGGTCGCCTTCGCCAGAGTCACCGGCGCCGAGGAGCTGATCGAGTTCGCCGCGTCGATCACCGGCCCGGTGGTGGCCAAGCCGATCGACGCCTCAGGCAGCGTCGGCGTGCATGTGATCCACAGCAGGCAGGACGCGGAACTCGCCTGGAAGGCGCTGCGCGAGGCGGGGCACACCCAGGCCGTCGCCGAGGAGTTCCTCGACGGCCCGCTGGTCACCGTCGAGGCGTTCTCGGCCGCCGGCAGGCACGTCACCCTCGGCGTCACCGAGGAGACGATCAACGATTTCTACGTCGAGACCGGGATCACCGCGCCGAGCCGGGTCCCCGGAGACTACGACGCCGAGATCCGCCGGCTCACCACGGACCTGCTGGACGCGATCGGGATCGTCGAGGGGCCGTCACACACCGAGTTCGTGGTGACGCCGCGCGGGCCGAGGATCCTGGAGTCGCACTGCCGGATGGCGGGCGTCGGCATCCCGGAGATGATCCGCCGCGCCTACGGCGTCGACGAGAACCTGCTGTTCCTCGGCGGTTCGCTCGGGCTGGTAGACCTGCCCGAGCGGGCCCCGGAACCCGTCGGGGGAGCGGCGATCCGCTTCTTCACACCCCCGGAGGGCCGGATCGTGTCGGTCGACGGGCTCGACGAACTCGATCCGGCCATCACCCGGATCAGGCGGGTACGGCCGGACGAGCGGCTGTACGGCTTCCCCGGCCTGTTCGAGGAGCTGACCGAAGCCGAGGTCGGTGTCTGCGTGCCGCTCAACCCGGGCGACTCCACCACAGCCGTGCGTACCGGCTGGGATCTGCGCAACGGCTTCGTGATCGCGTCCGGCGCCGACGCGGACGAGGCCGTCGCCAGGTGCGAGCACGTCCTGTCCACTGTCCGGTTTACCCTGGCCTGAATTCTGAGGAGGGCACCATGTTCCGTCACCTGTTCAAGTCGAAGATCCACCGCGCCACGGTCACCCAGGCCGACCTGCACTACGTGGGATCGCTGACCGTCGACGCCGACCTGCTCGACGCCGCGGACCTGCTGCCCGGCGAGCTGGTCCACGTCGTGGACATCACCAACGGCGCACGGCTGGAGACCTACATCATCGAGGGCGAACGCGGCACCGGCGTGATCGGCATCAACGGCGCGGCCGCGCGGCTGGTCCAGCCGGGCGACCTGGTCATCATCATCAGCTACGCGCTGGTGGCCGAGAGCGAGGCCCGGTCGTTCATCCCGCGGGTGGTGCACGTCGACGGCCGCAACAAGATCGTGGAGCTCGGCTCCGACCCGGCCGCCCCCGTTCCGGGCAGCGACACCGTCCGCGGTGACCTGATGTCGGTCGACTGAACGCCGTTCATCGGAAAGGAGACCCGTGTCCGACGCGGAGCACCCGCCCACGGTGGACAGGCCACCGGAGACGCCCACCGCACCCAGGCAGGAGTCGCTCTTCGCCAACCAGGCGTTCCGCAGGGTTTTCGCCGCCGCCACGGCGAGCATGGTCGGTACGGAGATCACGTTCGTCGCGCTGCCCCTGGTCGCCATCTCCGTGCTGCACGCCGGACCCGGCGAGGTCGGGCTGCTCGGCGTGCTGGAGACGATCGCGTTCCTGCTGATCGGACTGCCCGCCGGGGCGTGGCTGGACCGCACGCGCCGGCGGGGCGTGATGGTGGTGGCCGACCTGGCCCGCGCCCTGCTGCTCGCCTCGATCCCGATCGCCTGGGCGGCCGGCGTGCTGTCGATCTGGCAGCTGTTCGCGGTGGCGCTGCTCACCGGCGTGGCACGGGTGTTCTTCGACGTGGCCAGCCTGAGCTACCTGCCGAGCGCGGTGGGCCGGGACCGCCTCGTACAGGCCAACTCCTACCTCCAGTCGTGGGACGCCGGCGCCACGGTCGCCGGCCCGAGCATCGCCGGCTACCTGATCCAGTTCACCGCCGCGCCCATCGCGCTCGCCATCGACGCCGCCACCTACCTGTGGTCAGCGCTGTGCCTGGTCGGCATCCGCGTCAAGGAGTCACCGCCGGAGGTCAAGGCGGACAGGCGCCTGCTACGCGACGTCGGCGAGGGCCTCCGGTTCGTGCTGCGGCATCCGCTGCTGCGGCCCATCGCGCTGCAGGGCGCCGGGACCAACCTGTTCCTGATGGTCGGCATCACCACGATCCCGCTGCTGTTCACCCGCATCGGCCTGTCCGCGGGCGACGTCGGGATGTTCTTCACCTTCGGCGGGGTGGGCATCCTGCTCGGCTCGGCACTGGCCAGGCGGGTCGCCGACCGGCTGGGCTACGGGCCGTCGCTGTGGCTCGTCGGGCTCGCCGGGGCACCGCTGTGCCTGCTGGTGCCGATGGTCCAGGACGGGATGTGGCAGTGGATCGCGTCCGGCTGCTGGATGGCCGTGACCTTCCGGATCGGCATGAACAACGTGGTGCTGGTGAGCTTCCGGCAGCGGGTGACCCCGGACCGGCTGCTCGGCAGGATGAACGCCACGATGCGGTTCCTGATGACGGGAGCGCTGGCGCTGGGCGCCGCGGTGGCCGGTCTGGTGGGCCACCTGGCGGGTGTCCGCGTCTCACTGTGGGTGGCCGCGGTCGGCCTCTCCCTGGTGTGGCTGCCGGTCTTCTTCTCCCCGCTGCGCTCGATGCGGGAACTCCCCTCGGACACAGAGCACTAGCCAGGAGGCGCCCATGTACGACGAGATCACCGACGCGTACCTGACCGAGGTGCGCGACGGCAACCGCGCGCTGCTGGAGGCGATGCGCACGGCGCCGTTCGGCGCCGCGTACCGCACGGCGCACGGCCCCAAGGTGAGGCTGCCCCGGCCGCTGTTCGTGGAGGGGGAGCGGATGCGCGCGCTCGGCGCGGATCTGCACGCGCTGTACACACTGGTCTTCCAGCTCCCGCGACGGCTCTTCGACGGCGACCCGGACGCCTACCTCGCCGAACTCGGCGTGGACGACGCGAGGGCGGCGGTGCTGCGCCGATACCGAAGCACACCGGTCGTCTACGGCCGGGCCGACGTGTACGACGACGGGGAGTCGTACAAGGCGCTCGAGTTCAATGTGGGCAGCTCGCTCGGCGGCGTCGACCGGTCCGCCGTCCAGAGCGGGCTCATGGAGGTGGACGCGTTCCGGGACTTCGCGGAGCGGCACCGGCTCGCGTACGTCCACACCGGGCAGCGGCTGGCCGAGGAGTGGCGCAAGGCCGCGGCACCGATCACCGGGGGCGCCGACCCGGTCGTCGCCTTCGTGGAGTGCGACGGCGGGCTCGGCGACTTCCTCCCCCTGGTCGAGTCGCTCCGCGAGGTGATGGCGAGCCAGGGCATCGAGCTGCTGCTCGGCGAGATCAGCCAGGTCGCGGAGCGGGACGGCCGGCTGCATTTGCACGGCAGAGCGGTGGACGTGGTGCTGCGGTACTACACGGAGAACGAGGTCGTCTCCGGTGAGGCGCCCATGGACGCCGTGGAGCGCATCGACCGCGCGCACGAGGAGGGCCGGGTGGTGCTGTGGACGACGCTGGACAGCGCGCTTTACCACAGCAAGAGCTGTCTGGCCATGCTCTCCGATGAGCGTTGGCGGCAGGCGTTCACCCCCGGCGAGGTGGCACTGATCGACCGGGTGCTGCCGTGGACGCGCACGCTGAACACCCCGTCGTCCACCGTGGACGGCCAGCCGGTGGACCTCATCGACCACTGCAGGGAGAACCGCGCCGACCTGATCCTCAAACCGAGAGCGGACTTCAGCGGCCGGGGCATCGTCGTCGGCTGGGAGACCGACGACCGGGACTGGCACGCGGCCCTGCTCGCCGGCCGCGACAGCGGCGCGATCGTGCAGCGGCGGGTACGGCCGAAGCCCTTCCCCATCGTGGACCCGGACACCGGCGCGCAGTCGTCGTGGATCTCCGTGCTCGGGCCCTTCATCATGCCGGGCGGCGGATACTCCGGCTGCTACGCCCGCGCCAAGCCGGAGGGCGCCGCCCTGGTCAAGGGACTCGGCGACGGGGCGTCGACCGGGGTGTTCCACACCGAGAGGGGGGCGTGATGGCCGACCACGTGACCGAGGCCTACCTCCGGCGCTGCCGGGCCGGGGACGGCGATCTGCTCGGGGCGATGAGCGGGATCCGCCTGCCGGAGAAGTTCGCCGCCTCCTGCGCGCACCGGCTGCTGCCGCGGCCGTTCTTCATGGCGCGCAAGGACATCCTGACCTTCGCCGACGAGCTGGCCTGGCTGTTCGACCTGCTCGTGTCGCTACCCGAGCGGCGCTACGGCGGCGACCTGGCCGCGTTCTGCGCGGCGCTCGGATTCGACCCGCGGAGCCGGGCGCTGCTCGCCCGGTTCCCCGAGCGCCCCACCCTGTACGGCAGAGCCGACCTGTACCACGACGGCGACTCCTTCCGGCTCCTGGAGTTCAACCTCGGCAGCGCCCTCGGCGGCGCCGACCGGGCCGAGATCTCCGCCGCGCTGCTCGACGTGCCCGCGTTCCGCGCGTTCGCCGAGGACCACGACCTCGGCTTCGTCCACACCGGACAGCGGGTGGCCGCCGCCCTGCGCGCCGCGTCGGCGCCGGTGACCGGTGACCGCGATCCCGTCGTGGGGTTCGTCGAGGCGGACGGCGAACTGCCGACGTACCTGCCTCTGGTCCACTCGTTCCAGGAGATGCTCGCGGCGCAGGGGATCGAGGTGGTGCTCGGGGAGGTGAGCCAGACCGCCTACGACGGCACCGAGTTGACCGTCGGCGGACGCCGGGTCGACCTGGTGCTGCGCTACTTCAACATCGGCGAGCTGATGTCCACGACGGACGGCGAACGCTCGGTGGAGCCGATTCTCCGCGCCCACGCCGACGGCGCGGCCGTGCTGTACACGACGCTCGCCAGCGAGGTGTACAACAACAAGGGCTGCCTGGCGATGCTCGCCGACCCGCAATGCCGCGCCGTGCTGTCCGGCGAGGAATTGAGCCTGGTGGACCGGGTGCTGCCGTGGACCAGGAGGCTCGCCGCTGGTGAGTCCGACGTGGACGGCGAACAGGTCGACCTCGTGGAGCACTGCCTCGCCCACCGCCGTGATCTGATCATCAAACCGTGGGCGGACTTCGGCGGGTCGGGGATCGTCGCCGGCTGGGAGGTGGACGCCTCCGAGTGGCGGGCCGCGGTCGAGCGCGGGGTCGCCACCGGGGCGGTGGTCCAGCGGCGGGTCGTGCCGCGCGAGGAGCCGGTGGTGAACCCGGAGACCGGCGAGCTGGAGATCTGGGCCGCCGCGTGGGACGCCTTCCTCACCCCCGACGGCTACGCGGGCTCGCACATCCGCGCCCTGCCGTACGGGGAGGGCGCGGTCATCGGCATGGGCGCCACACCCGCGGCCCGCACCACCGGCATCTTCCTCTACTGACCCGCCCGCCCCTCAGCAGGGCAGACGGTGCCCGGTTCGGGGAGCGTCAGGTCGGTCAGGTACCTGGTGGCGTACCGGATCGGGCATTTCTTGCCCGACAGGTACATGACGTGACCGGGCCCGTCGTAGGCGACGGTCACCGATCCCGGGATCATGCCGGTGAAGCTCTCGGTCGACGTGTAGTCGATCCAGGTGGTGCCGACCCCAAGCATCGGCGGCAGACCGCGCGTGGGCAGCGGGCGGGCCGGGTTGGCCACCGGCATCGGCCAGCCCGCGCAGCCCAACTGGTTGATAGCCGCTCCCACGTAGCCCGATGAGATCTTCCGCGCTTTCCGGCGGAAGTCCTCAAGCTGGGCATAGCTGGCGTATCCGCGGCCATCCCCGCAGCTCATCACCTGCGCTCCGGGCGTCGCCGCGATCCACGCGTTGAAGAGCGCCGAATCGGCGAACCCCGACCCGTCCCCGCGTCGCGCCTTGTCCACCGAATCCGCGAAGGTCATCCAGTTGGCGTTCTTCGGCCCCGGGTCGAGGGGGAGCGTGGATCCCAACAGCCATCCGGTCAGTTTCCCGTCGCCGTACTGCGAGGAGGTGACCGGAATCGGACGGCGATCGGCGTCCCGGAGGAGCTTGCGCCACACCGCCCCGGCGTCCTCGCCGTGCAGCGCGCAGGCGGGAGTGTCCGCGCACCACTCCGCGAACCTGGTGGCCATCCGTCGCAGGACGGGCAGGGCCAGCAACTCCTGTGCGGGCCAGCCCTTGGTCTGGTTGTTCACGCCGTCGAGGTACATGGCCCGGATGCGCTGCGGGAACAGCCGGGCGTACGCGGCGGCCGCCACCCCGCCGGTGCCGCTGGCCATGAAACTCAGCCGCTCCTCGCCCAGCGCCGCGCGGATCGCCTCCATGTCCCGGGCGATCGACAGAGAGTCCAGGTGCGCGAACAGCCCGGTCGTGTCCGCCTTCTGACACTCCTTGAACGCATCGTTCATCCCTGCGGCCAGCGCCGCGAACTCCTTCTTGTGACGCGGGTCGCGCAGCGACACCCCCGGCTGCTTGCACACTGCGGGCATCTGCGCGATCCACACGGTGGCACGCGTGTCGAAGCCGACGAGATCGAATCTGCGCCGCAGCTCGGTGAGGTCCGCCGCGGCACGGGTCAGGCCCTCGATCCCGAAACCGGCGGGGATGCCCAGGACGCTACCGATCCGGCGCGTGGGCTCGGTGGCCGGCAGCCGGGCCAGATCCAGTGTGATCTTCGGCCCCTCCGGCTCCGCCCAGTCCGCGGGCACCTCGACCGCTGCGCACTGCATTCCCGCAGGCACACCCCCGCTCCCGCAGTCCCGCCACGCCGGCCGCCCGTCATCCCGGGCAGCCGACGCCGCCGGGGCCATCACCGCCAACACCGCCGCCGCCACGGCGATCACCAGCCACCTGCTCCTGCCGCGTACGCCGTAGCGCTCACTCAGGTTCATAGCGCGAATCGCGATCATGATCCCAGCGTGCCGCCGCGAGCAGCCGGTTTCTTCCTCCCCCGGAACCGTTCCCGCAGAGGCGATCTAGGATCCTGCTCCTACTCTGGCCGGGCCTTCCTGCAGGCGACGATCACGGCTGCCTCCGATGCGGATCACCGGCAGCTTCGAGACCTCCAGCCTCCCCAGATGGTCACCACGCTTGCCCCCAAGCCGTAGGCCTCACCGATCATCTACAGCATCACGCTGCGGTTGCTGCGCCGCCTCGCCGACCGCGGAGCCCACGCCAAGGCCCGCGTGCCCGCGCCGATTGCCGAAAGCACGACTCGGGGCCGGGCAGGCTGAAACCGGCCTCGGGTGAGCAGTCGGCTCGCCGGGCCGGGATGGACGAACCGCGGCGGCCTACCTGGCCCGCGTAGTGCCGCAGGTCACGGACGCCATCATGCGGAAGGTGCGCGACAGCCAACGGCCGGGGACCTGCGCGGCCCCCTGGGCTGAGCCCAGCGATCATTTGAGGGTGCCGCAGGCCACCCGGCCGCCCGCGTCGCCCGTTCGCAGCGTGGCCTCGTCCGGGCCCGTGGAGCTGTAGCGCGCCGGGATGTTGGCGAGGTTGTCGGGAAGGGCGTGCACGATGACGGCGCTGCCGTCGGCGTCCGTGAGCTGCCGCAGCCTGAACCGGTCGGTGACCACCGAGGCGGTGCCGGAGCCGTCCTGGGCGACCAGCAGCGGAGGCAGGTCCCCCGAGTGGTTCGCGTGCGTGGAGCCGGTCAGGTCGAAGTGGCCGCCCGCGGTGAAGAACGGGGACACCTTCCCGGTCGCCGGATCGACGGCGGCGGGATCACAGACGCCGACCGAGTGGATGTGGAAGCCGTGGAATCCCGGCGCCAGGCCCTTGACCGTGACCGACAGGCGCGACCTGGCGTACCCCTCCGGCTTGAGCACGAGCCTCCCGACCGTGTCGCCCGCGACGTCCCGGATGGTGACCGTGTACGGGTGCGCCTCGTTCGACGTGGTGGCCTCGGCCACGGCGCTGACGCCGACGGCCGCGACGGCGGTGAGCAGCGTCGCACTGATGGCCAGGTGAATCGTCCTGCCGAGCGTCCCTACCTGCGGTAACAGCGCCATCGCGAACCGACCCTTCGATACGGAGGAAATGTACGGCTCAAACGAGAGTAAGTGCCACAGTTGCCCGATATAGAGATATTTCGCGGCATTTTATATAGCTATTTCATTGGTATCCGGAGTTATGGTCCCCCCCAACGGGCTGCGCTTCGTGGGCGCGTGGTGCACCCCGGGGCGGGCGGGCCTGCGGGCCCGCCCGCCTCAGAACAGGAAGAGCTCGATGACCGGCACCGGCGTGCCGGGGCGTCGCACCGGCAGCTGAAGGGTGAGGGTGCCGGGCGGCTGCCCACCCATCCGGGTGTTGTGGGCGGTCTGGCGCGGGTCCGTCGTGACCTGCCTGATCTCCGACGCGTCGTTGAGCAGTTGGGCATAACGGACCTTGCCCGCCAGACCAGGCAGATGGACATGGCGCAGCGGCCAGCTGAACAGATGCAGGTAGAGCCGGTCGCCGCGCTGAGTGAGGCGGCAGTCGGGCGGGGCGGTGAACTCCGACGGCCCGCACCCGCGGATCGCGCGCTCGTGCAGATCCATCCACGACCCGATCTCCGCCAGTACGGCCGCCGCCCGGGGATCGATCTCCCCGCGCCCGGTGGGGCCGACGTTGAGCAGCAGGTTGCCGCCCTTGGACACCCCGTCGACGAGCATCCTGATCAGCAGGTCGGCGCTCTTGTCGTCGAGGTTGTCCCGGTCGTAACCCCAGCTGCCGTTCAGTGTCTGGCACGCCTCCCAGAGCCCGGCGAGCGGCCCCGACGGCTGGTACTGCTCGGGCGTGATGAAGTCGCCGGGAATGCCCAGCCTGTCGTTCACCAGGATGCCCGGCTGCAGCTCACGTACCATCGCCAGCAGTTCCTTCGCCCCCCAGTCCTCGGGGCCCTTGCCGCCCCACCACTCGGTGCGCGTGGAGTAGGAGAAGTCGAAGAACAGGTAGTCGATCGTGCCGTAGCGGGTGAGCAGCTCCCTGACCTGGCCGTGTAGGTAGCGCCGGTATTCGGCGATGTCCCCGGCGGGGACGGACTCGGAGTCGCGCTGCGGATGGGTCCCGTCCACGGGGAAGGCGGGGTGGTGCCAGTCGATCAGCGAGTGGTAGAACCCGACCTTGAGCCCTTCGGCGCGGCACGCCTCGACGAAAGGCTCGACCAGGTCGCGCCCGCAGGGGGTGTTGGTCGCCTTGTAGTCGGTCAGTTCGCTGTCCCACAGGCAGAAGCCGTCGTGGTGCTTGGTCGTCAGCACGATGTAGCGCATGCCCGCGGCCTTGGCGGTCCTGGCCCAGGCGGCAGGGTCGTAGCGGTCGGGATCGAAGTGGTCGAAATACGGCTGGTACTGCTCGTCGGTCATCCGCTCGTGCGTCTTGACCCACTCGTGCCGGGCGGCCAGCGAGTACAGGCCCCAATGCACGAACATGCCAAAACGATCATTAGTAAACCAGGTCATGAAAAATCACCCCTTGAGGGCGCCGGACGACAGCCCGTGCACGAACGAGCGCTGGAAGAACAGAAAGACGATCACCGAGGGCAGCAGCGCGAGCAACGACGCCGCCATCACCACGCCGGGCGTGACGATCGGGTCGATCCGCAGGGTCCGCAGGGCCAGGGGCAGGGTGTAGGTCGAGGAGTCGCTGGCCACCAGCATCGGCAGCAGGTACTGGTCCCAGATCATGGTGAAGCCGAAGACCCCGATGACGCCCAGGGCCGGCCTGCACATCGGCAGGATGATCTGGGCGAAGATCCGGAGCTCGCCGGCCCCGTCGATGCGCGCCGCCTCCTCCAGTTCCCGCGGCACGTCCTTCATGAACTCCGTCATGACCAGGATGGAGAACGCCCAGGCGCCCAGCGGCACGATCATGCCGGCCAGGGTGCCGATCAGGTTGACATGAAGCAGCGGCAGGTCGGACAGGATCAGCGACAGCGGGATCGCCAGGATCTCCTCCGGCAGCATGAGCGTGGCCAGGATGGCGACGAACACCAGCGTCATGAACGGGAATCTCTTGCGCGCCAGCGCGTAGGACGCCAGCGTCGAGACCACCACCTGCAGCAGCAGCCCGAACCCCACCACGAAGAAGGAGTTCAGCAGGTACTTCAGCACGCCCTGGTCGACGGCGACCGTGAAGTTGTCCAGGGTCGGGTTGGAGGGCACGACGCTCAGCTGCGTCGGATCCGACACATGGTTGAAGGCGCTGACCAGCAGCGCCAGCAGCGGCCCCGCGAACACCACCAGGACCAGCGTGTGGATCACCAGCTTCAGCAGCCGCCCGGCGGCCGTCGTGCTCTCCTTGAGGCCGAGGGCGGTCTCGCTGGCGGCGCTCATTCCTTCTCCCTTCGCCTGAGGACGGACACGACCACGGTCAGCAGCAGCGTGGCGAGGAACAGCAGGACCGCCCCGGCCGACGCGACGCCCAGCCGGTTCTGCTCCAGGCCCAACTTGGTGATCAGGGTCATGACGACTTCGGTGGAGCCGTTCGGGCCGCCGTTGGTCAGCAGGAACACCTCGGTGAAGACCCGCAGCCCGCGGATGGCGGCCAGGATGAACAGGATGGAGAACACCGACCGCAGGCCGGGCAGGGTCACGTGGAGCAGCCTGCGCGCCCGCGAGGCGCCGTCGACGGTCGCCGCCTCGTACAGGTCCCGGTTCACCCCCGCCAGCCCGGCCAGAAAGATCATCATGTCGTACGGCGCGCCCCGCCAGATGCCGGTCACGATGACCGAGGCCATCGAGGTGTGGGGGTCGTTGATGAACCCGGAGGGGCCGAGCCCCACCAGGCCGATGAGGGAGTTCAGCATGCCGTCGCCGGTCGGGTGATACATGATCCGCCACAGCTCGGCGACGACCGCCATCGGCACGACGACCGGCAGGAAGGCTGCGGAGCGGATGAAGCTCAGCCGGTGACTCTGCCCCTCCATCAGCAGCGCCAGGACCAGGCCGAGCAGCATCGAACCGGCCGTCTGGCACAGCGCCAGCAGCACGGTGTGCCAGGCGGCCTGCTGGAAGCCGTCGGAGGCGACGACCTTGGCGTAGTTGTCCCCGCCCACCCATTGGTTGCCCAGGAACGGCTGCACGTTCTGGAAGGACATCACGAGGGCGTTGCCCATCGGGACGAACTTGAAGTACAGGAACAGGATGAGCGCGGGGGACAGGAACAGCCACGGTACCCACCAGCGCCCGCCCCGGCCGCTGCCCCTGCGTACAGCGGGGGCAGCGGCGGGATCGACGGTGACTGGCTCCGCCTGGTCAACGCTCATGACGCGGCGACGCCCTGCTCCGCCAGGATCTCGGCGAGCTTCGTGTCGAGCTTCCGGAGTTCCGCGTTCAGGTCCAGGGCGCAGTCCGCGACCAGGGCGTTGACGGTCTCCGCCGCGGTCTGCCGCACCGGCGTCCAGTTGGGGATCGACGGGGCGTAGTGGCCGGAGGCCTGGTAGATCTCGGCGAAGGTCTTCCACCGGGGATCGGGGCGCACCTGGCTGATGTCGACGGACTTGTTGACGGGCAACTGGACGATGTAGGCGGTGTCGCCCTCCATACCCACCTTCTGGCCTTCCGCCGAGGTCGCGAAGGAGGCGAAGGCGTCCTGCGCGGCGTTGTTCGGCGAGCCGGCCATCAGGTAGATCGCGCCGCCCTCGGCGAGCACGTCGGCGTTCTTGGCGCCCTTGGGCATGGGCACGACCTCGTACTTGTCCTTGCCGAGCGACTTGTCGTACCGGGGCAGGAGGTAGGGGCCGACGACGTACATGCCGGTCTTGCCCGCCTCGAAGGTCTCGTTGGTCGGCGGGGTGTCCATGGTGACGGCGCCGGGCTGGATGACCTTGTCCTTGCAGCCGAGGTCGCGGAACCACTGCATGGCGGCGGTGGACTCGGCGGTGGACATGGCCGGCTTGAACTTGCCGCCGCCCGCGTCGGCGACGAAGTCGCCACCGGCCGCCCAGAGGAAGTTGGAGAAGTACCACGACGCGTAGCCGCGCTTGGTCGAAAGCGGCGCCGCCAGCCCGTAGGTGTCGTTCTTGCCGTTGCCGTCGGGGTCCTTCTCGGTGAACGCCTTGGCCATGGCCGCGAGATCGGCCCAGCTCTGCGGCGCCTGCAAGCCCAGCTTCTCCCGCCAGTCCTTACGGATCAGCAGGGCGGTGGCCTGGGCGGAGTACGGCACGCTGTACTGCTTGCCGTCGATGGCCTTGCCGGAGGCGAGCCCGCGCTCGGTGAGGTCCTTGGCGCTGGCGAGCTTGCCGAGGTCGATCTCCCGCAGCAGACCCTGGCTCTGCATGGTGCCCAGTTGGGTGACGTCGTTCATGACGATGTCGGGCAGGTCCTTCTGGGCGGCCCGCTGCTGCATCTTCGTCTCGAAGTCGTCGAAGATCGCCGTCACCTTGACCTTGTACCCCGTCGCCTTCTCGAACGCGGCCGCCAGCCTGAGCGTGCCCTGCTCGCCGGGCCCGCCGGGCGTGGTCCTGGTCCAGAGCTCGAGCGAAGCCTTGGCGTTCTGCTCGACGTTCGTTCCCGCCGCGCCTGACGAGCATCCGGACAGCACCATCATGGAAGCCAGAATCAATCGTGTTCTGTGTGTGGAGGCTGTTCGCATATGTGGACGACTCCCTCTCCTTGGATAGCGTTTTCCGGACGCTAACGCTGTGTGCGTTCAAGGTCAATGCTCCGATGACTAGAAGCTCACCGTTGGTACCGATCTAATGTGCGGCGAGACGCCTGCCCATACATCCGATGTAAATGTGACCTTGGAGTGAGAGATGGCGACAGCATTGCTGGTCATGGAGGAGCGCCGCCGGGCGGATGTCTACCCGGAATCGGTGCTCCAAGGACTGGGTGACCTGGTCAGATGGCAGCGGCCCGCGCTGACGCGGGAGCAACTGGCCGCCGATCCCGGCGTGCTGAACGAGGTGGACCTCCTGCTCACGGGGTGGGGAGCGCCGGTCCTCGACACCGGCCTGCTGGGCCACGCCCCACGGCTGCGCGCGGTGCTGGTGGCCGCGGGCTCCGTGCGCTCGCTGACCACGCCGGAGTTCTGGGCACGACAGATCCCGATCGTCTCCGCCGCGTCGGCCAACGCGATCCCGGTGGCGGAGTTCACGCTGGCCCAGATCCTGCTGGCGCTCAAACAGTTCCACCGGATCTCCCGCGAGATCAAGGAGCAGAGGCGCTATCCAGACGAGGTACGGGTCACCGGGGCGTACGGGTCGAGGGTGGGGTTGCTCGGCCTCGGCGAGATCGGCCGCCTGGTCGCCTCCCACCTGCGCCGCTTCGCCCTCGACGTGGTCGCGACCGATCCGGTGGCCGATCCCGCGGTCGCGGCGGGGCTCGGAGTGCGCCTGGTCCCGCTCACCGAACTCTTCGAGAGCTGCGATGTCGTCAGCCTCCACGCACCGCTCGTCGAACAGACCAAGGGCCTGGTCAACGGCGACCTCCTCGCCAGGCTCCGCACCGGTGCGACACTCATCAACACCGCCCGTGGCGCCGTCGTCGACGAGCCGTCCGTCATCGAAGTCCTCCGGCGCCGGCCCGACCTCACCGCGGTCCTCGACGTCACCTGGCCGGAGCCGCCACCCTCGGGATCCTCGCTGTACGGCCTGCCCAACGTCGTCCTGACGCCGCATCTGGCAGGGGCGATGGGCGCCGAGCGCGCCCGGATGGGCGAACTGGTTCTGGAGGAGGTCCGCCGCCTGCTCGCGGGAGTGCCGCTCCGCCACGCCGTGGACCCCGCCCTGGCGAGCCTACGGGCGTGACCACCGGCCCGGTCCGCCCCCGCCGCCCCGGACCGCCGAATCCGGCCCAGCCTGGTCCCGCTGACCCTGCGGGCACCGGCTCATCATCAGGCCGGCGGGAGACCACGGCCGCCGTGCCGCCAGAGCTGCCTCCGCTGTCGCATTAGCGACATGGCAGACAAACGGCAGGTCTGAGTGCTGGCGGGCCGGGCCGCCATCGCCCACTCTCTTGGTCACTAGCTGTTGATACGAGAGGTTTGCCCCCCATGCACTGGTCCGCACATGTGGCGGCGGTGGGAGTATCCACCGCCGCCCTGCTGAGTTCCCCGTTGTCCGCGGCGGCACAGCCTGCCGCCTCCGGCGTCCATCGCGTCACCTTGATCACCGGTGACGTGGTGACCGTCAGGGAGGCGGAGCCGGGCAGACGCGCGGTAGAGGTGAAGCCGGGGCCCGGCCGTGACCGGATGGGCTTCCACACCACCGAGGAGGACGGCGAGCTGCGGGTCCTGCCCGCCGACATGGTGCCCTACCTGGCGGCCAACCGGCTGGACCCGAGCCTGTTCTCCGTCACCGACCTGATCGAGCAGGGCTACGACGACGCGACGACGGACAAGCTGCCGCTGCTGTTCGTCTACGGCGCCATGGCCGCCAGGACCGCGACTCCGCTGGAGAGCGTCAACGGGCGGGCCGTCTCGGCGGACAAGCGCACCATCGGCCAGTTGTGGAAGTCTCTGGACGAGGAGCGGGCGAGCCTGGCCCAGGGCGTGGCGAAGATCTGGCTCGACGCCAAGGTCAAGGTCTCGCTCGATCACAGCGTGCCGCAGGTGGGCGCGCCCGAGGCGTGGCAGGCCGGGTTCGACGGCAAGGGCGTCAAGGTCGCCGTCCTCGACACCGGAGTCGACGCGGCCCACCGGGATCTCGCGGGCCGGGTGAAGCAGACCAAGGTGTTCACCGGCGACGAGAACGTGAACGACGCCCACGGGCATGGCACCCACGTGGCCGCCACCATCGCGGGCGGGGTCGGCAAGAAGGGCGTCGCCCCGGGCGCGGAGCTGATCATCGGCAAGGTGCTCGGCGACGACGGGTCCGGCACCCTGTCCGGCGTGATCGAGGGCATGGAATGGGCCGCCGCCGAGGGGGCGTCGGTGATCAACATGAGCCTCGGCGGTGGCCCCACCGACGGCACCGACCCGCTCAGCGTCGCCGTCGACAATCTCACCGAGCAGACCGGTGCGCTCTTCGTGGTCGCGGCGGGCAACGACGGCGCGGCCTACTCCGTGGGCAGCCCGGGAGCGGCCACCTCCGCGCTGACCGTCGGCGCCGTGGACGGCAAGGACGCCATCGCGGACTTCTCCAGCAGGGGCCCGCGCCTGGACGACGCGCCCAAGCCGGACCTCACGGCGCCGGGCGTGGGCATCGTCGCGGCCAGGGCGACGGGAACCGGCATGGGCCAGCCCGTCGACGAGCAGTACACGGCCGCGTCGGGCACCTCCATGGCCACGCCGCACGTGGCGGGGGCCGCCGCGATCCTCAAACAGCGCCATCCGGAGTGGAAGGCGGGGCAGATCAAGGACGCCCTGGTGGGCTCGGCCAGGACGGTGGCCGGCCAGCAGGTCGACGACGCGGGCGCGGGCAGGCTCGACGTGGCGCGCGCCCTGCGGCAGGGCGTGACGGCCACGGGCGTGGTCAACCTCGGCAAGCACCAGAAGGGTGAGGGGACGGGCACGGCCAAGGGCACGATCACGTACACCAACGGCACGGCGGCGCCGGTCACGCTGTCGCTCTCCAGCACCCTCGAGGGCGCCGTGCTCGGCGCGCAGAGCGTGACCGTCGCGCCCGGCGGCACCGCCGAGGTCCAGGTCCGCGTGGACCTGGCCAAGCTGCCCTTCGGCAGGTACGGCGGGCATGTCACCGCGACCTCGGGAGCCGAGAGTGTGCACACCACGCTGGCGTTCACCTGGAAGGGACCCCAGCACACCGTCCGGTTCACCGCCGTGGACGCGGCGGGTCAGCCGACCGGCACCGACACCCTGTCGATGTACGGCGCCTCGCGGCAGGACGATGTCTTCACCTGGGTGCCCAAGGAGGGCCTGACCGTGGAGGTCTCCGAGGGCACCTACATGACGCAGGCGATCAACCTGGCGAGCGGGTGGGGCCGTATGCACCCGCGCGACGGGCTCGTCGTCATCCCGGAGCTCAAGGTCGACCGCGACCTGGAGGTGGTCCTCGACTACCGCGAGACCAGTCCCGTCACCGTGAAGGTGAGCGAGCCGGTGGAGCAGGTGGGCATCTTCACCTACTTCACCCATCGCGCCTTCGGCTCGCGCAAGATCTCTCAGGGCGTCATGAACTTCGACGTCGTCGAGGGGCTCAACGTCTCGCCGACCCGGCCGGTCAGCGAGGGCGCGTTCGAGTTCGCCTCCCGCTGGCAGTTGGTCGCTCCGAAGATCTCCGCGCGGGTGACGGGGTCCGCGCAGCCGTACCCGATGGGCTTTCTGGGCGGTTCGCCCGGTGTGGAGGGCCGTCACCTGTGGCGGCTCGCGGAAGGGGCGGGAAGCGCGCGGGGCAAGGTCGCCGTGATGGGGGACCCGTCGATGGGATGGGAGGACGCGGCTGAGGCGGCGGTGAAGGCCAAGGCGGTCGCCGCGATCATCGTGATGACTCCCGACGACGCGCTCGGGCGTGGATGGAGCCCGGTCAACGTGTCGCTGCCCATCCCGGTCATGCTGATCGCCAACGATCACGGGCAGCGGCTGCTCGAACGGGTCAGGAAGGGTCACGCCCTGCTGGACATCAGCGGGACGATGGCGTCGCCGTACCTCTACGAGGTCATGCAGGTCTCCAGTGGGCATGTGCCGGACAAGATCGTGCACGAGGTGAGCAACCGCAACACCGCCCGCGTTGATACGAAATATCAGGACGTGGGTGGGTTTGGGTGGGCTAAGGAGCAGCGGTTCGGCTGGCGGCCCTGGCAGGCCTACTCCCTGGGCAACCAGATGGAGACGCAGCGGATCGTGAAGACGCCGTCGCGGCGGGCCGAGTACGTCAGCGCGGACGGCTCCTCCTGGCAGCACATCGTCAACCACCAATACACCTGGGACGACATGAACCGGTTGCAGGACGGGCTGACCGAGCCGCCCCGCACCTACCAGCCCGGTCAGCGGGTCAGCGAGAGCTGGCACGCGCCCGTCGTACGGCCCGCCATCCCCGACTGGCTGACTCCCTCCACCCGCACGGGCGACACCCTGGAGATCCGCGTCCCCGAGTTCGTCGACGCCTCCGGCCACGTCTCCCGCGCGGGAGTCGACAACGACAGCGCCTCGGCCAGGTTCCTGAGGGACGGCGAGCTCGTGGAGGAACGCGACGCCGCCTGGGGTGCCTTCCCCGCCGTGCCGCAGGAGGCCGAGTACCGCCTCGAACTGTCCACCAAGCGGACCTCCGAGGAGTGGACGCGGGCGATCGCGACCGAGACGGCCTGGACGTTCAGGTCGAAGCAGGGCCAGCAGGTGCTGCCGCTGCTGCAGGTCGACTACGACGTACGGCCTGGCCTGCTCGGCTTCGCCGTACGGCACCAGCGGGGTGTGAACGGGCTGACCGCCAAGGACCTGCGGCTGGAGCTGTCCTATGACGACGGCGCGACCTGGCGCAGGCAGCCGGTTCTCTCGCTCGGCAATGGTCGCTTCCAGGCGGTCGTCCTTCGGCCGCAGCCGTCGCTGCGCGTCACGGCCACGGATTCCGGCGGCAACCAGGTCCGGCAGACGGTGATCAGGGCGTACTGACCGTCACCGTCAGTTCTGGCGGGCGGCGTGCCAGGCCAGTTGCATCCTGGTCTGGGCGCCCGCCTGCTCCATCAGCCGGTTGATCCGGCGCTGGACGGTCCGCTGCGACACCTTCAACTGCGTGGCGATCGCCTTGTCGGAGACACCCGCCACCAGCAGTGACAGCAGGTAGAGGTGGTCGGAGTCGAGCGGGCTGCCCGGCGTGGTGAGACTCACGGGGGTGGCCCGCACCCAGAGGCTCTCGAACAGCGCCTTGAGCGCGTCGAGGAGACTGCTCGGCCTGATCAGCGCGGCGGTGAGCTGGGTCAGCCCGCCGGTGTGCTGGATCAGCGGGAGCACCCCCAGCTCGCCGTCTGCGATGATCATCCGTACCGGCAGGGTGGGCATGGCGCGCGCCTGCTCACCCAGCTTGATGCCGTCGGCGAGGTTGACCAGCATGCCCGGCTCCTCCAGCAGCGACCCTTCGTACAGGACGCGGTAGCCCACCCCGCGGCGCAGCGCGGCCAGCTCCTCGGTGTTCTCCTGCGAGGTCATCGCCACGTGCCCGGCCCGGCAGAGGCTGACGACCTCGTGCCGCGCGTTGTCCTGCAGCAGGCGCAACTGCTCGCGCAGCGCCGTCCTGCTGGTGATCACCTCGATCAGCTGGGCGGCCTCCCGGCGCCGCGAATAGGCCAGGTACTCCCCGGTGAGCTGCTCCACGGCCTGCCTGGCCCGGTCCACCTCCTCCTGCCGCCTGTGCAGCCGGGCCGCGAGCGCCACATCGGGCGCGACAGCGGTGAACCTGCCAAGCTCTCCCGGTACGGCACGCGCCAGGCCCTTGCCGAGCAGTGAGCCGAGCACCCGCCACGCCGCCTCGCCCTCGACACCGAGCTCCTCCGCCAGCTCGGCGGGCTCGACCCCGGCGGTCCTGACCAGAAGCCGGTAGGCGGCCTCCTCCTCGGCGCTCAGCCCTGCGGCGCTCAGCACGTCATCGGGAAGATCCGGTCGAGGATCTCCGCCACGATGAGGCCATCTACCCGAAACGCGTGGTTCACCTGGCCATTGTAGGGAGACCGGTTTCGTCGAGCTCACGGGGCGGCGCGTCCTTCAGCAGGAAGCCGCTCGCCCCGGCACGGAGAAGGACGTGGTCAGCCGTCCATGGCCGCCGCGAGGGAGCGGGGACGCAGGTCGGTCCAGTGGGTTTCGACGTAGTCCAGGCAGGACTCCCGGGTGTTCTCGCCGAAGACGACGGTCCACCCGGCGGGTACCTCGGCGAAGGACGGCCAGAGAGAGTGCTGGTCCTCGTCGTTGACCAGGACCAGGAAGCGACCCTCGGCGTCGTCGAAGGGGTTCGTGCTCATGTGCGGTTCCTCCTCGGGGTCCGACGGGCCGGGGACAGCCCTGTCGAGAATGTGGATCAGATCGTCGGCGAGCGCCTCTGTCAGGGGCAGTCGAGGGGCTTCGAGATGCGCTGCGTGGTGGCGGCCGACCCGGTCAGCGGGACGCCGATGGTCATCCCGATCGGCCGCCACCACGGGGAGAGTCAGCGAGAGACCGCGTAGGAGTCCCGGTCCTGGCTCGGTAGCCGTGCGGCCACCGACTGAACGATCTCACCGACCCGGATCGCGGTGTTGGACAGCAGTGTCGAGGTCAGGCCGTGCGTGTGCTCGGTCGCGCCCTGGACGTAGATGCCGCAGCGCATCGCCTCGGAGGTCGCGATCCGGTAGTCGCGCTCCACCCGCACACCGCCGCCGGGCAGTTGGTCGCAGTACTCGCCGGTCGCGCCGAGCAGGGTGAGCGGGTCCCCTGGCCGGTAGCCGGTCGAGAAGACGATGACGTCGGCGTCCAGCACGGCGCGTTCCCCTGTCGGCAGGAACTCCACCGTGGCGCGTACGCCGGTCTCGGCCTTGGCGATCTCGACGAGCCTGGACGCGTTGAGGATGCGCAGCCGTTCCCGTCCGCGCACCTTCTCCTGGTAGTGCCGCCGGTAGAGCTCGTCGATGAGCTCCAGGTCCACCACCGAGTAGTTGGTGGAGGCGTGGTAGGCGTTCAACTTCGCCTTGACCTCGTCGGGTGCGTCGAAGTAGTGGTTCACGGCCGCCGGGTCGAAGATGCGGTTGGCGAAGGAGCTGTCGTCCGCGGGCGTGTAGCCGTACTTGGAGAAGACCGCGCATACCTCGGTGTCCGGGAATCTGCCGTGCAGGTGGGCGGTCACCTCGGCCGCGCTCTGCCCCGCGCCGACCACCACGACCCGGCGCGGCTCGCCGAGTCCGGGCAGATTGTCCAGCAGTTCCTCGCTGTGCCAGACCCGGTCGTCGCCTACGACTCCCTCCGGAAGCACCGGCTCGAGTCCCGCGGCGATGACCAGGTTGCGGGTACGGCGGGTGGTGAGCTCGTCGGCGCCGTCGCTCTGCCGGACGACCACGTCGAGGAACTCGACGGTCCCGTCCACGGACACCGGGGTGACCGCGACCACCTCGGACCCGTACTCCACCTGGTCGGCTAACGGGGCCGCGGCCCATTCCAGGTAGTCGTGGAACTCCATCCGCGAGGGGAACATCGTCTTGTGGTTGATAAAGTCGACCATGCGCCCCTTGTCCTGCAGGTAGCTCAGGAAGCTGAACTCACTGGTCGGGTTTCTCATGGTGACCAGGTCCTTGAGAAAGGACACCTGCATGGTCGTGTCCTCGAGCAGCATGCCCCGGTGCCATCCGAAGGCCGGTTGCTTCTCCAGGAACACCGCGTCGATTCTGTCGCCGGTCCGCGCGTTGTGCTCACGCAGCGCGATCGCCAGAGCGAGGTTGGACGGTCCGAAACCGATGCCGACGAGATCGTGGACATGGTGCTCGGCACGGGACATGAAGAGGCCCTTTCCAGAGGTGAATAGGGGCTGGAGCGACGACTCCATTTAGGTTAGGCTCGCCTAATTAAGGTGAGCCTAACCTTTTTCGCACCTCTCTCACAAGGAGCCATTCATGCGGGTCGCGATGTTCGGTTATCAGACCTGGGGGCACCGTACGCTCCAGGCGCTGCTGGACTCTGAGCACGAAGTCGTCCTCGTCGTGACGCACCCCAAGAGTGACCACGCCTATGAGAAGATCTGGAGCGACTCGGTGGCCGAGCTGGCCGAGGCGCACGGCGTTCCGGTGCTGCTGCGCAACCGGCCCGACGACGAGGAGCTGATGATCAGGCTCAAGGAGGCCGCCCCCGATCTCCTCGTCGCCAACAACTGGCGGACGTGGATCCCGCCGGAGATCTTCAACCTGCCCCGCCACGGCACCCTCAACGTGCACGACTCGCTGCTGCCCGCCTACGCCGGCTTCTCCCCGCTCATCTGGGCGCTGATCAACGGCGAGAAGGAGGTCGGCGTCACCGCGCACATGATGGACGACGAGCTGGACGCGGGCGACATCGTGCTCCAGCGTGCCATCCCGGTCGGTGACCGCGACACCGTCACCGACCTGTTCCACCGTACGGTCGACCTGATCGCCCCGATCGTCACCGAGTCACTGGACCTCATCGCCTCCGGAAAGGTCGTCTACACGCCGCAGGACCGGTCGCGGGCCAGCTTCTTCCACAAGCGCTCGATCGAGGACAGCAACATCGACTGGACCTGGCCGGCCGAGGACATCGAACGCCTGGTACGCGCGCAGTCCGACCCCTACCCGAACGCCTTCACGCACTACAAGGGCTCGCGTGTCCGTTTGACCAAGGCGTCGGTGTCCAGCGGAATCTACGGCGGCACACCGGGGCGGATCTTCATCCGTGAAGGGGACGGCGTGGTCATCGTCGCCGGAGCCGAGGCCCGGCGTGGCCGCAGCCACGGCCTGGTGATCGAAAGGGTCCGCACCGAGGACGGCACGGAACTGCCCGCCACCGACCTCTTCCGGACCATGGGCGGCTACCTCACCAGCCGGGCATGAGCGACCCGGTCACGACCCTCGCCGCCGACGAGGCCGCCATGGCCGGCCTGCTGGCCGAGCTGATCCGGATCCCGAGCGTGGGCGGTTCCCCCGCCGAGGCGACCATCCTGGTACGGCTGGCCGAATGGCTGCGCGCCGAGGGTTTCGAGGTCGACCACTGGCCGGTCCCGATGGACACGCTGACCTCCTCGCCGGACTTCCCCGGCATGGAGGTGCCGCGTGACCAGGCGTGGGGCCTGGTCGCCAGACTGCCCGGCACCGGCGGCGGCCGTTCCCTGATGCTCAACGGGCACGTGGACGTCGTCCCGCCGGGCGACCTCGACGCGTGGAGCGCCGAGCCGTACAGCGGTCTGGTCAAGGACGGGCGGGTGTACGGACGTGGGGCCTGCGACATGAAAGGCGGGCTGGTCGCCCAGCTGTTCGCCCTGCGCGCGTTGCGCCGCACACGCCTGCGCGGGGATGTCCTGCTCGCCTGCGTCATGGGCGAGGAGGACGGCGGCCTCGGCTCCTACGCCCTGCTCGACCGGGGCTGGCGGGCCGACGCCTGCGTCATCGCCGAGCCCACCGGGCTGGACGTGGTTCCGGCCAACGCGGGCGCCCTGACGTTCCGGCTGCGCATCACCGGCCGCGCCGCGCACGCCGCCCGCCGCGACACCGGCGTCAGCGCGGTCGAGAAGTTCTGGCCCGTGTTCGCCGCGCTCCGCAGGCTCGAATCCCGCCGCAACACCGACGTGGACCCGCTGATGCGCCGCTGGAGACTCCCCTACGCGATCGAGGTCGGGACGATCAGGGGAGGCGACTGGTCCTCGTCCGTCCCCGGCGCCCTGACCGCCGAAGGCCGGATCGGCGTCGCACTGGACGAGACGCCGGACGCCACCAGAGAGGCCCTGGAGAAGGCCGTCTCCGCGGCCTGCGCCGCCGACGACTGGCTCTCCGACAACCCGGTCACGGTGGAATGGTGGGGCGGCCAGTACGCCGCTGGCCGTCTCCCCTCGGACGACGGCGGCCTGCTGCGGCACCTGACCGAGGCCCACACCGCGGTCACGGGCGTCTCACCGCGGTCCTGGGGCGCCCCGTTCGGCAGCGATCTCCGCCTCCTGACCGCCGGCGGCATCCCCACCGTCCAGTACGGCCCCGGCGACATCGACCACGCACACGGCCCCAACGAGTTCGTGTCCCTCGCGGACGTGGTGACCGCCGCCCAGACGATGACCACGCTCGCCCTGGCTCATTGCGAGGCCTACTGAGACGGACCGATGAGTCCCTTGTCGACGGGAACAACCGCATCGCCCGGGCCGGAACAATCGCGTCGCCCGGGCCCTCGGCCCTCACGGGCTGAGGCGCCACAGAGCCGCACCCTGCTTATAGGCGGAGAGCTCGGGATCGCGGGGCAGGCGGATGGCGCCGAGCGCGTAGACGAGGCCGTCCCGTGCGACCAGGTCGTACACGACGGCCTGACCGCCGCCGCGGGTCGGAAGGCGTTCACGCGTCCAGCGCCCGTCCGACAGGTGCCAGATCTCGTCGTCGGCCGTCGTCGCCCACAGCCCGCCCGCGCCGTCGGGCACCGCTTCTTCGAAGCCGATCGTCTTCTCCTCCCGCGTGGTCGCCGGACCCCAGAAGCAGGTCCACCGGCCCGCCTGGTTGCGCATCGCGACGGGCCGGGTCCACGTCACGACTTGAGGGCCGTGGGCCTCATGCTCGCCCCACTTGTACCTGCCGAGCACCCAGAACTCCGCCTCGCCCGTGCGCACCGCCGCCGACAACTCGGTGCGGCCGGTGCCGCTCCAGAACGAGGCGGTGACCACGCGCTCGGCGTCCGGCGGCAGCGCGGGCCGCGGGAGCGGTACCTCCTGCCAGGCGCTTCCCGTCCACCGGGCCAGGCGCGGGAGCCGGGTGAGGGCGGTGAGGCCGGGGTTCAGGCCGACCAGCCACGGCTCCTCGTCGGTGCCGCTCAGAAAGTGCAGGTTGGGAACGGGCAGCAGCGCCGACTGCCACCCCGCCCCGCTCCACCGCATCGACCACTCGCCGATCATGACCCACGGCCCCTGTGCGATCGCCCACGAGGCGCTGACATCGGCGAACGCCACTTGCTCGTCCCGCCACGCCGAGCCGTCCCAGCGCAGCAGCGTCCACCCGGGGTCGCCGTCGGGATCCTCCTGGAGGACCCACGGGGCGTCGGCGGAGGGCACCACCAGATTCTGGTCACCCTCGGGGGCGTCCTCGTCGGGCATCACCGGCTCCGGTGGCATCCGCAGTATCCGCGTCCACGCCGTGCCGTCCCACCGCCGCACCTCCTTCTTCCCGCCCTCCCATTTGCTGTACATCGCCCAGAGCGCGCCGTCGGGCGTGAGGCTGGCGTTGTGAAGGCGGCTGATGGGCTGGTCGTGCCAGAGCAGCCGCCATCCCGGCTCTCGTACGGCGGCGGGCCGCAGTTGGTCGGCCGCACGCGGGGCAGCCGCGCATCCCGGCGCCGCCGCCAGCGTGGGAAACGGGCTCGCAGGCGTTGGGGTGCTCGCGCGGCTGGGCGTCGTTTCCGTTCCGCTCGCGCAGGCGGCCAGGCTCAGTGCCAGCACGGCCAGCGCCGCCGTCCGCCTCCCGTGCAGTCCTCCGGGGCGAGTCATTCCAGCAGGGTAGATCATTATGGGCGATCCGGGACGGGCTACTCGGCGTTGGCTCCGCCGCCGAACATTGTCGCGGTCTGCTGGCCTTTCGCCTGGTTCTCCGCGACATAGGGCCGCAGTTCCGCCTCGTACGCGGCGAACGCGGTCGTGTGGTCGCCGCCCGCCGAGGCCAGGTCGCGGGCCAGCGTCCACGCGCCGATCAGCGCCTGTGAGGTGCCCATGCCGCTGGTCGGCGCGGCACAGTACCCCGCGTCGCCGACCAGCGCGATCCGGCCGCATGACCAGCGGTCCAGGTGGACCTGGCAGGTCGAGGAGAAATAGAAGTCGTCCGCTTCACTCATCGCCTGCAGCAGTCGGGGCGCCTCCCAGCCGTGCCCGGCGAAAGCGGCTCGTACTGCCTTCTCCTGCTCGTCTCGGTCGCATCGGTCCAGTTCGGGCGAGCCGGTGGCGAAGGAGAGACTGACCGTGAGGCGCTCCGCCGCGTCGAGGGCGAACAGGTAGATCGCCGCGCCCATGGTCGACTGCAGCAGTCCGCTGCGGTCGAGGCCGAGGTAGTTGGCGGTGCTGAAGCCGGCACCGGAAAGGCCCAGGTGCCGCAGCTTGCCGGCGTGCGGGCCGAAGGCCAGCCGCCGAACCGTCGAGTACACGCCGTCGGCTCCGAACACCAGGTCGAACTCGCGGACGGCGCTGCGCTCGAACTCGACCGTGACGCCGGACTCGTGCTGGGTCAGCGCACTGATCGAGTCGTCGAACAGGTACGTCACGCCGTCGGCGGTGATTCGGTGCAGGATCCGGGTCAGCTCCCGCTTCGGCACCTCCAGCTCGCCGGCGAACACCTCGGCGGGCAGCCGCCCGGTCTCCACACCCCTCTCGTCCACCAGGACGGCGCCACGCATCTTCGTGTCGTGTTCGCGAACCTCGGCGAGGATGCCCATCTCCTCCAGCACGGCGAATGCCTCGCCGCGGAAGTCCACCGCGTAGCCGCTGTCGCGAAGCTCGGGTGCGCGCTCGACCACGGTCACGTCGTATCCGTCGCGGTGCAGGAAGTAGGCAAGGGCGGGTCCGGCCACGCTCGCACCCGAGATCAGAACTCTCGTCTTGGTCATGGCACGACCGTAGCCACTTCTTGTCCATTTGGTCAAACCATATGGATAGACCATGTGGTCAAGCTCTCCGGTATGCTGCACGCATGGGAAACCGAGAGGATCTGCTGGCCGGCGCCAAGCGGTGCCTGATCGAGCGCGGCTGGGCTCGCACGACCGTCCGGGACATCGCCTCGGCCGCCGGAGTCAGCCACGCCGCGATCGGCTACCACTTCGGCTCCAAGGACGCCCTGCTCACCCAAGCCCTGGTGGAAGCGGTCGACGAGCTCAGCGATGAACTCACCCGTCGCACCCCGTCCGACCAGCCGGAGCATCGCTGGCAGGCACTGATCGACACCTTCACCACCCATCGGGCGTTGTGGGTGGCCCAACTCGAAGCCGCGGTGCAGGCCGAGCGGTCACCGGAGGTCCGTGAACACCTCGCCAAGGGACAGCGTGAGGGACGAGAGGGAATCGGCGGTTCGGTACCGCTCGCCCTGCTGACCGGCCTGATGCTGCAGTGGCTGGTGGACCCAGACCACGCGCCCACCGGAGCGGATGTGATCGCCGAGCTTCGATCACTCGCTACCAAACTCTGACATGGGGTAGCCGGTGCGCACCATCGGGTCGTCGTCCACGATCACCACTCGGATCGCGGGTCAAGCCGTCCACGGCAGCCGGGCGTCCAGAATGAAACGCCCGTCTCGTACGGCATGGGTGATGGTGCCGCCGGCCATCCGGGTGCGCTCGGCCAGGCCGACCAGCCCCAGCCGGCCGCCCGGACCCGCGGACCCGCCGGGCGGTGCCGCGTTGCTCACCCGGATGCGCAGCCCTTCGCCGGGACGCCCGCCCAGTTCGGCGGTGACCGGGCTACCCGGGGCGTGCTTGCGCGCGTTGGTGAGCGCCTCCTGCACGATCCGGTACGCGTGCCGCCCCGTCCGCGTCGGCAGCAGTTCCCTGCCGTCGATGCTGTCGGTCACCTCGACTCGCTGCCCGGCCGCCCGTACCTCGTCGAACAGGGCGTCCAGGTGCGCGAGCGTCGGCTGCGGGGCTTGCGGGCCGCCGTCGCGCCTGAGCGTGCCGAGTACGGCGCGCAGCTCGTTCAGCGACTGGTGCGCGTTCTCCTGGATGGCGAGCGCGGTCTCGCGGGTCTGCTCGGGGGGCAGGTCCTTGCGGTAGGCCAGGCCGCCCGCCAGCATCGTCAGCAGCGAGATCCGGTGCGCCAGCACGTCGTGCATCTCCTGGGCGATCTTGAGCCGTTCCTCGAGCTTGGCCTGCTCCACCCTCTGGGCCTGCGCGGCGACCTGGGCGGCCCCCTGCGCGGCGACCAGATCGCGGTGCGAGCCCAGGTACAGGCCACAGAGGGTCATCCCCGCCAGGGCCACGGCCGCGACCACCCCGTACATGCTGATCAACATAGGGTTGTCCGACCACAGGCTGGACGCCACGACGCACAGCCAGAACACGGCGGCCACCGGCACGATCTGCCGCCACCTCCGGTGCGCGGCCAGGGACACGAACGCGACGGCGGCGGGCCCGAGCGCGGTGATGGAGAAGGCGGTGAGCGCGGCCGTCGCCAGTGCGATCTTCCACGGCCACCGGCGCCGCCAGCGCAGCAGGACCACTGCGGGCGCGCCCACCGCCATGTCGCCCAGTACGCGAGGGAGCCTGACGGCATGGGCGGGGTCGGAGTACATGACCAGCATGAGGCCGGCGAGCAGGAGCGGCAGCGCGGCCAGCAGGTAGCGCGACGCGTCGCCCATTCGGGACGGGTTCTGCACGATCCCCAGCCTAGAGACCGCCCGCACCCCGGCTTAGCGACCGGCGTCGATGGTCGGGCAGACCTGGGTCTACATTCCGGGCGGCGGGTCTGGCCTCTGGTGGCCGCGGCCCTCGCCCCAGGTCCGATGAGGTCAGAGCCGGGTATCCGGTGGACTGGGCCCCGTGATCGAATTCCATCGAGTCAGCAAGGCGTACAAAGGGGTGAAGGCGCTTGACGAGGTGTCCTTCAGCGTTCGCCCCGGCGGTATCACCGGTTTCCTCGGGCCCAATGGGGCAGGCAAATCCACTGCCCTGCGCGTCCTCACCGGGCTCTGCCGTCCCACCTCCGGTTCGGCCACCGTGCTCGGGCGGGCGTATGCGGAGCTGGACCGTCCCGGGTACGACGTCGGCACGCTCCTCGACGCCGGAGCCCACCACCCCGGCCGCACCGGGCGGGAGGTGCTCACCCTGGGCGCCCTCCTGCTCGGCCTGCCCAAGAAGCGCGTCGACGAGGTCCTGGAGCTGGTGGGCCTGACCGTCCGCGAAGGCAGGCGAACCGTCGGCGGCTACTCGCTGGGCATGCGGCAGCGGCTCGGCATCGGCCACGCGCTGCTCGGCCGCCCCCAGGCGCTCATCCTGGACGAGCCCGCCAACGGCCTTGACCCCCAGGGCATCCAGTGGATGCGCGGGCTGCTGCGCGACCTCGCCGACGCGGGCTGTGCGGTGCTGCTCAGCTCTCACCTGCTGCACGAGGTGGAGCAGGTCGCCGACCACATCGTGATGATCGGCTGCGGCCGCGTGCTCGCCCAGGGCTCGGTCGCCGAGCTCGCCAGGGGCCGCAGTCTCGAACAGACCTTCCTCGACCTGACCTCCGACGCCGACAGGAGCCGGGCATGACCGCGCATCGCATCGCATTCCGCAGGCTGCTGGTGGCCGAGACCCGCAAGCTGTTCGACACACGCAGCAGCATGATCATGACCGGGATCCTGGTCGTCCTGGCGCTTGCCCTCATCATCGGCCGCGGCGTCACGATGTCGGAGCCACCGAAGCTGTTCACGCTGGCCGGAACCGCCGCGATCCCGTTCGGGATCTTGCTTCCGGTGCTCGGCATCCTCACGGTGACGGGGGAGTGGAGTCATCGCACGGCGCTGACGACGTTCGCGCTCGAGCCGCGGCGGGCGCGGGTGCTGGCGGCCAAGTGCCTGCCGCCGCTGGGCGCGGCCGTGGTGTCCTGCCTGTTCGCGCTGCTGATCGCAGTGCCGGTGACGGCGGTCACGGCCGCCGCGCGAGGGGTCGAGGCCACCTGGTCCATCTCACCGCAGTCCCTGATGGGCTGGGTCGCGGTCATGGCCCTGACGACCGCCCAGGGCCTGGCCATGGGCCTGCTGCTACTGAACGCGCCCGCGGCGATCGTGATCTTTATGGCCGGCCCGCCCCTGTGGGGCTTCGTCAGGCAGCTCGGCACGGCCGGAGAGACGCTGGCCGACTGGCTGGACGTCAACACGACCACCAACCCACTCATGGACGGGGACTGGAACTGGGTCGCCTTCGCCCGCCTCGCGACATCCGTGGCGGTCTGGGTCGCCATCCCTCTGGCGCTGGGGGCACTGCGCGTCACCAGGAAGGACATCGGCTGATCGATGAAGGTCGCGCGGTACGGCATTGCCCCGCGGGACTGCTCCTGCCATGGCCCGCCTTGCCCGGATCTTTCATCGGCGATTGTCGAGGGTGAAGCCGACGACGGCTCCGCCGCCGGGCCGGTTGGCGGCGAAGGGGGTGCCGCCGTGGCGGAGTGCGACGTCGTTGACGATGGCGAGGCCCAGGCCGGAGCCGGGGAGTGCGCGGGTGGCCACGGCGCGGTAGAAGCGGTCGAAGACGTGCTCCAGGTCGTCCTCGTCGATGCCGGGCCCGCGGTCGCGGACTTCGATCCTGCCGCGGTCCGCGATCAGTTCGATGGGCTGGGTGCCGTCAGGGTCGAACTTCGCGGCGTTGTCCAGGAGGTTGACGAGGGCGCGCAGCAGCGCGGCGCGCCGTACGGTGACGACGGCAGGGGTGGCGCGCACCAGGATGTCGCGCCCGGTGCGCCGCCGGGCGGTGGCGGCGGCGTGCTCCGCGAGCTCGGCGAGCTGGAGGTCGACCGGCTCCTCGTCGTCGAGTTCGTCGGCCGCCAACTGCACCAGTTCGTTGACCAGGTGGGTCAGCTCGCGCGCTTCCTGGCTCAGGTCGTGCAGGAGGTCGGCTTGGGCTTCGGGCGGGAGTTCGCCGAAGCGCTGCAGGATCGCGATGTTGGTGCGCAGGCTCGTCAGCGGGGTGCGCAGCTCGTGCCCGGCGTCGTGGACGAGGCGCTGCTGGTCCTGTTTGGCGCGGGCGAGCCGGCCGAGCATGTCGTGGAAGGAATGGCCGAGCCGGCCGATCTCGTCGGCTCCGGTGACGGGCACGACGAGATCCAGTCTGCCGGTGGAGGCGACTTCCGCGGTGACGGCGGCCAGCCGCGTCAGGCGGCGGGTGATCCGGCGGGCCAGCCACCATCCCGCGCCTGCCGCGATCACGATGACGGCTCCGGCCAGCAGCATGATGTACCGCCGGAGCTCCGACAGCAGGGTTTCGGTGTCGCCGAGCCGCTGGGCGATCCGGATCGCGCCGCGGCCGTCGCCGAGCGCCACCGTGGCGGTGCGATAGCGGGACCCGCTGAGGGCGACCTCGCGCTGGTTGCCCGCTCCGGCACGCTGAGCCGGGGCGAGGGCGCGGTCGAGTCTGTCGAACGGGAGCGGAACGGGGCGTTCCTTACCGACCGGGGTTCCCCGGGGCCCGAGGACCTGGACGGTGATCCGCGTGGCGTCCAACAGCTTGGGCAGGACGTTCTGGCGGGGGTTGCCGGTGGCGAAGTCCTCGGCCGTGAACCGGCCCTGCCGTACCTGGACCTGTAGGTCGTTGACGATCCCGGCGAAGACGGATTCCTCGTCGGCGCGCACCATGCCGGCGGCGGTCTCGTAGCTGAGCCCGCCGACCACCGCCGTGGCCAGCGCGACCAGGCAGGCGAAGGCCAGGGCCACGGTGGTGCGCAGGCTGCGCCGCGTCATGGCCGCCTCAGCGTGTAGCCGACCCCGCGCACGGTGTGGATCAGCGGCGGACACCCGGGCGGATCGAGCTTGCGGCGCAGGTAGCCGATGTAGACGGTGAGGTTCTTCGACCCCGGGCCGAAGTCGTAACCCCAGATCCGCTCGTAGACGGTGGAGTGTCCGAGAACGATGCCCTCGTTGCGGGCCAGCAGTTCCAGCAGGTCGAACTCGGTGCGCGACAGGGCGAGCTCCCGCGCGCCGCGCCAAGCGCGCCTGGCGTCGGGATCCACGCGCAGGTCGGCGATCTGAAGCACGCCGTTGTGTCCCTCACCGGGACCCGCGCGGCGCAGCAGCGCGCGCAGCCGGGCGAACAGCTCCTCGATCTCGAACGGCTTGGCCAGGTAGTCGTCCGCCCCGGCGTCCAGACCGGCGACCCGGTCGGAGGTCTCGACCCGCGCGGTGAGCATCAGAATCGGCGTACGGTCGCCCTCGGCGCGCAGCACCCGGCACACGCCCAGTCCATCGACGCCGGGCATCATCACATCCAGCACCAGCACGTCAGGGCGCTCGCGGTGCGCGGCGGCCAATGCCTGCACCCCGTCAGGTACGGCGCTCACCCGGTACCCCTCCAAATGGAGGGCACGTTCCAGGGACTTCCGGATGGGCCCGTCGTCCTCAGCGAGCAGCACGGTGTACGTCACCTGCGAATCGTGCCAGTTTCGCCGCTTTCGTCGCGGCCGGCAGTGGTCTTTCTTACCGTCCTCTTGCCCAGCTCACACGGGGCTCTCGCCCTGGCGGGCCACGCTGGCCAGTCATGACTGCAGACACCATCACGCAGGAGCCCGTCGTGCGGGTCGACGGCCTGCGCAAGAAATACGGCGACGCCGCGGCACTGAACGGCGTGTCACTGCGGATCCGCCCCGGCGAGTCGGTCGCGGTGATGGGCCCCTCGGGTTGCGGCAAGTCGACCCTGCTCAACATGGTCGCCGGCCTGGACCGCCCGACCTCGGGGAGCATCGTGGTCCAGGGTGAGGATCTGGGCGCCATGAACGAGACCGGGCTGGCTCTGTTCCGGCGCCGGCACATCGGCATGATCTTCCAGTTCTTCAACCTCATCGACGACCTGCCCGCCTTGGACAACGTCGCCCTGGCCGCGCAACTGGCCGGAACCTCCGCCCGGCAGGCGCGCAAGCGCGCGCACGAGCTTCTCGAGAAGCTCGGCGTGGCCCACCGCGCGGACAGCTATCCGGCGACGCTGAGCGGTGGCGAGCAGCAACGCGTCGCCGTGGCCAGAGCCCTGATGAACAGCCCGGCCCTGCTGCTGGCCGACGAACCGACCGGCGCCTTGGACAGCCACTCGGGCGATCAGGTGATGAGCCTGCTGAACGACCTCAACAGGCTCGGCCACACCCTGCTGATCGTCACCCACGACCCGCGCCTGGCCTCCCGCTGCGCCACCCGCCTGGTCGAGTTCGCCGACGGCCAAGTGGTGCGCGAGAGCACGCTGGAGCCGACCCTGTGAGCGCGGTGTGGCGAGCCGCTCGCGCGGCGGCATGGCGGCGCAGGCTCCAGACGGCCGTGATCGGGTTGGTCGTGCTCTGCTCGGCCACCACGGCCATGCTCGCGCTGGGGCTGCTCGACGCCGCCTCCTCCCCGTTCGACGAGGCATTCGGCAAGCAGAACGGCGCCCACGTAGTCGCCACCTTCGACTCCTCGAAGGTCTCGCGCGCGCAACTGGAGGAGACCGCGCGCCTGCCGGGCGTCGAAGCCGCGGCAGGCCCGTTCGACCAGGTGGTGGTCGCCGTTCCCAAGGGCGCGCGAGCCGTCCCCGCGGGCCCGCTCACCGTCGTGGGCAGAGCCGGCCCCGGGAGCGCGGTGGACCGCGTCAAGATCGTGCACGGGCGCTGGCCGACCGCGCCCGGCGAGATCGTGATCAACCAGCGATTCAACGTCCCGCCCAAGCCCGGAGCCCTGAACTCGAAGCTCAAACTCCCGGGGGGAGTGTCGCTCACCGTCGTCGGCTTCGCCACCAGCATGAGCCAGTCCGCCGGGGCCTGGGTGGTGCCCGAGCAACTGGCCACGTTCAAGCCGCCGACCAGCCAGATGCTCTACCGGTTCGCCTCCGCCGCGACAGAGGAGCAGGTGCGGGCGAGCCTGGTCGGCGTCTCCGCGAAGCTGCCCCGCGGATCATTGGGCACCTCCCGCTCCTATCTGTCCATCAAGGCGGCCTTCTCCGGGCCGAGCGAAGATTACCTGCCCTTCATGACGGTCTTCGGCGTTCTCGGGCTGGTCGTCTCCGTCCTGATCGTCGGCAACGTGATCAGCGGCGCGGTCATCTCGGGCTTCCGGCACATCGGCGTGCTCAAAGCCCTGGGCTTCACGCCCAACCAGGTGGTCGCGGTCTACCTGGTCCTGGTCTGCCTGCCGGCCGTGGCGGGCAGCGTCCTGGGCACCGCGCTCGGCAGCCTGCTGACGGCGCCCGTGCTCGAGACCGCCTTCGCAGGGATCGAGACCGGCACCGCCACCATCGCCGTCGGCGCCTGGGTGCCGGTCGTCTGCCTCCTCGGCATGCCCACCCTCGCCGTGCTCGCCGCGCTGCTCCCCGCCCTGCGGGCGCACCGGCTGCCCGCCGCGCTGGCGATCAGCGTGGGCAGCGCGCCACGCGCCACGCGCGGGCTGCGAACGCAGCGCCTGCTCGGCGGGACCCGGCTGCCACGCTCGGTCAGCCTCGGCCTGGCGCAGCCGTTCGCCCGCCCCGGGCGCTCGGCCATGACCATGGGCGCCATCGTGCTCGGAGTGACCACGGTGACTCTCTCCACCGGCCTGACCAGCACGATCCTCAGCTTCAGCGAGGCCAGCAGCGGCGGGGAGGCCAGCGAGTTCTTCGTACGCGCCGGCAGACCGGGGATGGGCCCCACGCGCACGCTGACCGATCCGCAGACCGAGGCGATGCTCCGCTCCCTCCCCGGCACCGTCACGGTCACCGCCGGCGTTTTCGTGGGCGTGCACCTCGCCGGTCAGCAGCAGGCGCTCGACGTCCACTTCCTGCGGGGTGACACCCCGAGCATGGCCTCCCAGATCGTCAGCGGGCGCTGGCTGAAAGGGCCGGGCGATGTCGTCGTCCCGCCCGCCTTCCTGACTCAGCGCGGGCTGAAGGTCGGCGACCAGATCACGCTGAAGCTGAAGGGCAAACAGACGCGGGCGAGCATCGTCGGCGAGGTCATGGAGGGCGGCCCCCGCTTCATCTGGTCCTCGTGGGAGACGCTGGACACGCTCGCTCCGCAGATCCCGGCCGACCTCTATCAGGTACGGCTCAAGCCCGGCACCGACGCCAAGACCTACGCCCAGGCGGTCAAGGCCGCCGACCCCGGCCTGCGCGCGGAGATCGACGCGGACGAGGGCGAGTCCATCGATACCGCCACCGTGGTCGGCTTCGCCTCGGTGTTCACCGTGCTGCTCACGCTCGTGACGGCGCTGGGCGTCTTCAACACCGTCCTGCTGAACATCAGGGAGCGCCGCCGCGACCTGGGCATGCTCAAGTCGATCGGCATGACGCCGTGGCAGGTCACGGCGATGACGACGACCTCCATGGCGTTGCTGGGCGCGGCCTCCGGACTGCTGGGCATCCCCATGGGGATGGCCGGGCACCGCGCCCTGGTGGACAACGTCGGCTCCGTCGTCTTCCCCGACTCCATGAAGGACGTCTGGCATGTGCCGCAACTCGTCCTCCTGGCCTTCGCGGGCGTCACGATCGCCGTACTCGGCGCGCTACTCCCGGCGTGGTCGGCGGCCCGCCTGACGAGCGCCAAGGCGCTGCACAGCGAGTAGACCCGCTTCCGGCCGGCTCGTGGACCGACCACCTTCCTGCCGCCGGTCCACGAGCCGCCGCAGCCTGGACGCGCATCGCTGAGCTGGGCGAAGGGGCTTGGCATACGTTTTCCTCTGAGAGACAATAGTTCGACATGTATACGATCGCATCGAGTACGATAGATGTGTGAAGGCAAGAAAATGGATCAAGCGGGCAGGGATTGCCCTCGGCTGTGTGCTCGTGTTGGTTGTCGGGGCCGGTGTGTGGATTGTCGTTCAGAACGACTTCGCCGTGCGCGAGGTGCAGGTGACCATCCCAGGGCCGAAGCAGCCGTTGAAGGCTGTGCTCGCGATGCCGGAGGAGGGGAAGGGGCCGCGGGGGCTGGTCGTCTTCGCTCATGGGGACGGTGTGGCGGACGCCACCCGGGACGGGTTCTACCGGCCGATCTGGGAAGCGTTCGCACGTGCCGGATACGCGTCGCTGTCCTGGAACAAGCCCGGCATCGACGGCGCACCAGGGAACTGGCTCGACCAGAGCATGAGCGATCGCAGCGCGGAAGTCGAAGCCGCGCTGGACTGGGCGAAGAAGCAACCGGAGATCGACCCCAACCGGCTCGGCGTGTGGGGGATCAGCCAGGGCGGCTGGGTGCTGCCCAAGGTGGCGGGACACCGTACGGACCTGCGGTTCATGATTCTCGTCGGAGCGGCGGTGAACTGGCTGCGGCAAGGCGAGTACAACCTGCGGACGGACATGCAGGAGCAGGGCGCGTCGGCCGAAACGCTGGACGCGCAACTTAAGCGGCGCGCCGCTCAGATTCGCCTCCTTGAGAAGGGCGTGAGTTACGACGAGTACCTCGCGTCCGGACTGGACAACCCGCCGATGAGCAAGGACCGGTATCAGTTCGTGCTCCGGAACTTCCGGGCCGATGTGACGGACCAGCTTCCGAAGGTGCGCACCCCGACCCTTCTCGTCCTCGGGGACCACGACCTCAACGTCGATTACAAGGAGACGGAGGCCGCCTACCGTGCGGGCATTCCCAAAGACCTGCTCAGTGTGGAGATCATCCGCGATGGCTCCCATAACGCGGTCAAATACGAGTTGGAGGAACCCGACAACATGTGGGGTGTGATCACGGCCGTCGCCGCGCCCCGGTCCCTCTTCGTTCCCGGCTACCTCGACTCGCTCACGGAGTATGTGAAGAAACACGGACACTGATTCGCAGTTCGGTTTGGCGCGCGTGTGAACATGTAGGGATGGCGGAGATGATGACGGCCTGGGTCGTGCGGCGGCCCGGCCCCATGGCGACTCGGCCGCTGGAGCGGGT